>JAJSAJ010000626.1 GCA_024274855.1 Planctomycetota bacterium
CAGTGTCTGAAAACCCTGCTTCGTAACCCGCAGCGTGTGCCGTCGGTGGATGACAAGGGCGAGTTCGTGTTTCTCAGGGTCCGACGGACGCCCACGTCCGTCGTTGAGCGGCATTGGATCTTGCCATTATCCAACCCGCTGGAATACGCGCACAACACCACGCCCGAGTTGGTGTTGCGCGCTGTCCGACGGACAAGGCCGCAGATTCGCTTCTCTATTCGTCTCGCATGGCCTAGTTGGTACGCGCGTCAACGACGGACGTGGGCGTCCGTCGGACGAGGGCCGCAAGAATCACTCGGTTTCGGCCGGATCGCACGACATCGACTCGCAGCGATTTCGCCGATCGTATTGGGCGAGCGGGATCACTTTGGCACTGAACCCGCGTCCCAAAACGACCTGCTGCCAATTGACCGACAACTGCTGATCGGCATCGCCGGAAAACTCGCGGATGAAGTGACCTCGCATTGTGGCGGGCGAATCGGGCGGGGGGACACGAACGGCCAAGTCCAGTTCATTCGATTCGATCAAACAGGGCGTCAGCCCAGCCGACTGCAACATTGAAAAGTATCCGTTGTCAGAAAGCTCGTGGTAGCAGATATCGACTTTCTTCACGGTACTCCAGTCATTCGGGTCGACCGCCTCTTTGATCAGATGCAACTTGGTCGCCCAGTCAACCAGGCCGATCAATTCCAGAGGCACATCGGATGATCCAGGAACCTGTTCGAGCGAATCCAAAACGTCACTCCATCGCTGGAGCACCTCGTGCGCCTCACGGTTGGCTTCAGGATGCCGAGCGACAAACTGTCGGCACGCGTCCCAATAGAATCGCTGCAAGTCCAACGCAGTCCATTGCCGGCCATCGGCTAACGTCACGGTTTGCTTCAAGGTTGGATCGGAACAAATCGCATGCAGCGCCCGGATCGGGTTCTTAAGCGTCGGCAAGGCTGGCAATTCGTCCGCCTCGATCAGATCCAAGACTAATGCCGTTGTGCCAACTCGCAGAAACTCGGCCGTCTCGGCCATGTTCGAATCGCCTATCCCAATCTGTAGGCGCTGCCTTTGGCCAAACATTCTGAAAAAGGACCGAGGCGATGCCCAGGATTCGACACAGAGGGCCTTGAAGAAATGGCCGATCGTGAAAATAGGACGGTCTTTCAGGAAGCCGCCGAGCCCCAACACGCAGTTCACCGCCGGCCCTTTGTCCGATATCCCAAACCGCCCATCAGAATCAACCATACCGGCACCGGCGACAACACAACGGCTGATCAAAAACGGCGCCAGCCTATGCCGTATACGCCGAAAGGCAAACAGAGCAGCCATACACCAAAGTGCCACGGCCAACGGCGCGGTAACGACGCGAGTCGCCAGCAACAGCAGCGATTCCAGCCAGACAGGTGTCGCTCCACCCGTCTCTCGACCCTCAACCAAATCGCGGCCAAACAGCACTAGCGCCACACGATGGGGGTGTCGTAGCACAGCCTGCATCGGCAAAAACACCAAGCCCGCGATGGCCAGGTAGACCAAGACACAGCCGATCATCAGCAGAAAGCCGAGCCATGTCATGAGCAGAAGCGGAACCAACAGGATCAAACCGACTCGCCAGGCCCCGAGCAACGCGCCGGACGCGACAACCGCCTCGTAATTCTCCTGGGCACCGTAAACATGATCGCAACCGTCCCGATCGTTCTTGATCAAGGTCATTCGACCGTCTACGTCCGACGTCCGAGCAGCCTCGCCCAACATACGATCCTGAGCTCGCTGGTACAACAGGACTTGACGTGGACCACGGCACTCCGGAGTCGAGCCCTCGATCAACCCTCCACCGGCAGCCGGACGCTCGGATTCAAACCAAACGGCCCCACCGTTGGCTAGAAACAATCCCTCCTTGAAGTGCCGCGCCGGCGCTGTCAACATGCGCGGCTGCAAACGGCTCACCAACGATTGATAGAGCAAGAACCGGGAACCGACGGAAGCATCCGCGCCAGACCGGTGAAACCGAATGGCATACTCGGTCTCTAGCCCCACTAGTCGATCCAGAATAGGCACGCTATTCGCCACCGTGTGGAACGGTCGTTTCGTCAACGTACCGATCACTTTCGATCCGGCAATCGCGCTCAACCTGGGCCACGATTCGACGTAACGCCTCGATGGCCGCCTCGCGTACACTTTCGGCATTCCGTTCCGCAATTTGGTCACGCTGAAGCTCTAAGGCCATAACTCACCTCCGAAAAAAAAGAAAGAACAGCCCCCAAGGGCTCCTCACCACTCCATCCTATCGTCCACATCCCCACAAATCAAGCGTTTCCGCTCGGGAAATAGCATCGCCGAGCTATGGTTTTCAACCGAAGGACGCACACGGCGACCGCACCTGAGTCGAATACGAAGCTTCGGCGCACAACTTCCTTCCCCGGATCGAGTGTTGTAGAGTCTCAGACGGCGACGTGTGGGGTGTGCGAGCATGCTTCAACAGCGGATGTGCCAGCTCCGGGCAAGAACAAACCGGACCCACCGATGGCAAGGCCGACCCACGGATGCGACCAAAGGAAGGAATAGAACCTGCGGATAGACGAGGTGCAATCGGTCCAACGGTGTGCTACGAAACGACTTTCCGCATCTCTCCACCCTTTCGACAACAGGAACACAAAGCGTTCCCGAGTAAGCGTAAGAACCAAGAGACTACACATCGATTCTGGCGGAAATAAAACCAATGAGAATCCTGATTCGCAACGCAACGGTCGTTCTTCCAGATCAGTGCATCCGCACCAACGTGCTGGTTCAGGACGCGCGCATCGCAGACATCGATCCGGCCGCCCAGACTGCGGCAGACCAGGTTGTTGACGCGACCGGGCTCCATTTATTGCCCGGTCTGATTGATGATCAGGTCCATTTCCGCGACCCGGGACTTACCCACAAGGAAGATTTGCGACACGCGACTCGAGCGTGTGCCAAGGGTGGTGTCACCACCTTCCTCGACATGCCCAATACGCGACCGACCACAACGACCTGTAATCGGCTTCACGAAAAACTAGATCTTGCCTCGAAGACAAGCTTGGTAAATTACGGGTTCTATATTGGCGCAACACCGGAAAACATCGATCAGCTGATCAAGGCGCACCGCACTCCCGGAATCAAGATCTTCATCGGATCGAGCACGGGCGACTTGCTGGTCGATGATCAACAGGCACTAGAACGTATCTTCGCGGAAACCAAATTGCCGATTACGGCACACTGTGAAGATGAGGCAACCGTTCAAGCCAATGCCAGACGTTTTGCCGGGACCAACGACGTCGCGGATCACTCGCGCATCCGCGACCACGAAGCCGCAATCATCGCAACCCGCCGCGCCACCGATCTTGCCATTCGCCATCAACATCGCTTTCATCTGTTGCATATCTCGACCGGCGCCGAGGCGCAGTGGATCGCGGATCACCACAAGCTGATCACCGGCGAGGTCTGCCCACACCACCTGCTGCTGAGTCTGAACGACTATCCGCGACTCGGCACACTGGCACAAATGAACCCGTCATTAAAGACGAGCGAGGACAATCTGCAGCTTTGGCAAGCACTGCTTGACGGAAAGGTCCAAGTGGTCGCAACAGATCATGCGCCACATACTTTCGAGGAAAAACAAGCTCCGTACCCCAAATCACCATCCGGCGTTCCGGCAGTAGAAAACTCACTCGCGCTGATGCTCGATCAGGTTAACGCCGGACGCTGCACAATCGAGCAAGTTGTCCATTGGATGTGTGACGCACCGGCCCGTGTTTGGGACATCGTCAACAAAGGCCGTATTGCAGTCGGCTATGACGCTGACCTGGTCCTGGTCGATATGAACTTGCAAACAGAAGTTCGCGACGAACAGCAGGAAACAAAATGCCGATGGAGTCCATGGAACGGCACAACCTTGACCGGCTGGCCTGTTCGCACCTGGGTCCTGGGACATGAAGTCTATCGGACCGGCCAGTTCGACCAGTCGCGGTACGGGCAAGAGGCACAATTCGATCACGGACGCGGCGGCTATTGGGCCACCGAATAAGGCAGCTTCGATCCAAACCGCAACTCGCAAGAAGAAAACAACAGCTAAGCCGTTGGCGACAACCGAGAACTTTCGTGCGCTAGACAACGTACTCAGGCTGCAGTTACGACGTGATCACGGTGCAGGCAACCGTGCTGGAACCCTGTCTGAGTGGACAACCTTCCAGGCTAAACGACAATATTGTGCCGGCCCGCCAACGTCTTGAGTGCATAAACAAAGTACGGGAAAGGATAGTCGCTCCGCCGCTTCCGAGACCAATCGACCGCCGCGTAAACCAACGAGACTGGCAGCTTGTGACTCTCCACCAGGTCAACCACATGGTCAATGAACTCTTGCTGGTCGGGCCGTACCGCTTTGAGCCCTTTGGTCAACGTCTGCCGCAATGCCTCTGGCTTAACGCGGCTGAACGATCGTTGTGCGGCACTGGCCTGCGACGCATCAAGGGTTGTCCCCAGGGTTCGCACAAAACCGAATAGACAAATCCCGACCAAAAACGCGGCGATACCGTGTCTCATCGTCCCATCTCCCAAAAAACAGCTCTCCGGCACCCTAACCCCTCCGGCTTGGCACCGTACGAAAATCGGCCGGGCACTTGTAGCCAACAGAGCGTTTCGCAGCAATAGCAGTTTCCACAAGCTCAAATCGAAGCAAATCGAATAATCGGCCCAAATCGGCGCCCCACCTGGCATTGCTAACCTCGTTAAGTATTCGACACAATTCCAACGACCAACGGGGGGAAGGCTCGCGAGGCAGCTCAACTCCTTATCGACTGAAAAAAAGCGGTCACGTTGCGAACCGCCAAAGAAATCGATAGTCTTGCGATAGGGATCTTTCGTCTCCCGCGGACAGAGTATCCGCAAGAGACCAGACCGCTTTGCGACGAGGCCCACCGGGCAGCTTGCCGGCGGCACCTGAAACATCGACAAGCTGATTGCTTACAATTCTGCAAAGGTATTGGCAAATGGCATCGCTCATCCTGGAAACCGAGGGACAACGGACCAAGTACCGACTGGGAGACAGCGCGACACAGATCGGGCGCAGATCGGATAGCACTATCGAACTCGGGGATCGCACTGTTTCCGGGCAGCATGCTCAGATCATTCAAGATGGTGATCGATTTATCCTGGAGGATAGGGGAAGTCGCAACGGTACGTTTGTCAACGGGCAACGAATTACCAGTCGAGTCGAGCTGAAACACGGTGATCGCTTGAATTTCGGCGACGTCCAGGCCCAGTTCGATGACCCAACAGCGACTGCGGCTCCGATCGCGGGATCCGCCGGCGAGTCACGTTCGGACACTCAGATGGACCGAAGCGCGACCGCACTGCCAATCCCCCGGAATGTGGGCTTCACGGACGGATCAAACGATACGGCCACGATTACGGGTGCAGCACAGCACAAGGGACGTTTCGGCGCATTGGACACCAACCCGGAGGCCAAGCTGAAAGCCGTCCTGGACATCAGCAGCAGTCTGGTCGGCGCAGTCGACTTGAATTCGCTCTTGCCGAAGATACTTGACACGTTGTTCAACATCTTCAAGTCGGCTGACCGAGGTTGCATTATCTTGAAAGATGTAGCGACCGGCGAGATGATTCCACGTGCATACAAGCATCGTCGCGAAGAGGAAGACGCAACCGTTCGACTCAGTCGTACCATCGTCAATCAGGTTCTGACGGAGAAAATCGGCATACTATCGGCTGATGCCCAATCCGATATCAAGTTCAATGCCAGCGAGTCAATCTCGGAACTGAAAATACGCTCCATGATGTGTGTTCCGTTGCTTGGGCTCGATGGAGAACCAAACGGCATCATCAGCATCGATTCGCAAAACCCATTGGGACAATTCACCTCGGATGACCTCGAACTGCTGATGGTCGTTGCCGGGCAAGCCGCACTTTCCTATGAAACGACCCGGTTACTGGAATCCTATGTCGCGAAGCAGAAGCAAGATAATGAAATGCAAATCGCGAAGAACATTCAGCGAGCGTTACTGCCCGAGGAGCTTCCAGTGGCCAGCGGCTACGAGTTCTTTGCCACCTACGAAGCAGCCCAGGCCGTTGGCGGTGACTATTACGATTGCTTCGTGCTCCCTGAAGGAAAGATCGCTCTGTCGTTCGGCGATGTTGCCGGCAAGGGCGTCCCGGGCGCACTGATCATGTCCCGGATGTCGAGCTGCGTCCAGAGCACACTGCAGCATGTACAGGATGTTGAACAGGCAATGCTGGCCATTAACGCACACATGTGCGACAGTGCTGTTGAAGGACGGTTCGTCACC
>JAJSAJ010000627.1 GCA_024274855.1 Planctomycetota bacterium
CAAGAAAGCCCAGCGAAAGAGGCAGTCCGTTTCGTCATTTTGATTTTTGCACTTTGCATTTTGCACTTTTCACTGTTTTCCTTACGGCAGAAAAAGCGGAAGAACGTCCCGCCCCGTCAAGACAAGATTCTCAACTGGCCACCCTGAGACCACCCTCACACTGGGGTGCCCGTTTCTCGGCGTGGTGCCGCTGGGTCGCTACGTTTCACCGTGGCTGGGACTGACAGGTGCCGGAACCGGTGTTTTCTCGGATCGATTGCCGCGCTCGGCCAAAATGCTACTATATTTCTCAGTGTCTGACGATCGATTGGCGAGAGGAGCAACAATCATGGCGGAAAAATCGTGGACCTTGACGCGATGGTCGGATCGGACGTATGTCGACAAACTGACTGTAACTCCCAAAGATGTCGGCGGACCGGCCGATGGTTACTCGATTCAGAAACAGACCCTGCGAGGCGGTTTGAGCGACGGTGTTGATGTGATTCACATTGACAATGGGGTTCTGCGCTTCACCGTTCTGCCAACCCGAGGCATGGGAATCTGGAAGGCGTGGATTGGTGATCACCCCATCGGTTGGCACTCACCAATCCGCGGGCCCGTCCACCCTGCGTTCGTGCCGCTGACCGAACCGAGTGGACTGGGCTGGCTTGACGGATTCGACGAGTGGCTGGTGCGATGTGGTCTGGAGAGCAATGGCGCTCCGGAATTCAACGAGCAAGGCCGTTTGCGTTTCGGCCTTCACGGGCGCATCGCGAATAAACCGGCCCATCAGGTCGAGTTGTCAGTCAATGGCGACACGGGCAAAATCACGCTTCGCGGTATCGTTGACGAAATCCGTTTTCATTTCTTCAAGCTGCGCATGTTTACGACAATCACGACGACAGTCGGGCAACCTTCGCTGGAAGTCAGCGATACCATCGAAAACCTCTCGGCCAGCCCGACCGATATCCAGATGCTTTACCACATTAACTACGGTGCTCCATGGTTGGACCCCGGGGCGGAATTGCTGGCACCGATCAAGGCCGTCGCGCCACGCGATGATCACGCAGCCAAAAACATCGGCGACTGGAGACGATACGCAGAGCCGGTGCCCGGAACGGTGGAACAGGTCTATTTCCTGCAATTGCAAGCAGACCAGCAACAGAACACACGCGTGTTGCTGAAAAACGCCGACCAGACTCGCGGTGTGGGCGTGCATTTCAATGTGGGACAACTGCCCTGCTTCTCGGTCTGGAAGAATACGACGGCTGAAGCGGACGGATTTGTTACGGGGCTCGAGCCTGGTACGAATTACCCAAATTCACGATCATTCGAAACAGCCCAGGGACGCACCATACCGTTGGATGGCGGTGCAAAGTGCTCGTTCGACTTGCGCCTTGATGCGTATCGGAGTAAGGAAGAGGTTCAACAGGCAGAACAAGCGGTCGCGGCGTTGGAAGTTGATCAACCACAAGTATTCGACCGGCCCCAGCCTTCATGGTCGGCCGACGCGTGACGCGTGGCAAGGGGCTGTGGTGGGCGTCGTACCGACGCAATCACTCGCCGCGTCTGTCCGGCAGGTGGGGTGAGCGCGAACACACCATCTACGGGCGGTGCCTTTGGCACGGAGGAGATGACGACAAAGCTGAGCCCATGTGAATGGGTAACTGTTTCGCCGTCTGGCAGCGTCGAGCTTCAGAAACTGTCGGACTTGTATCTGTTTGGGCAAATGGAGGAGCCTGCTTGTCGAAGGACCCCCATGGGTGAACAAGTTTCGTACGCTAAAGCATAGTTCAATAGACTCGCTCACCAGTGTTGGAGACGCTACTTCACGTAGTCGGCCTTCAGCTCGTACAACCCACCCTTCAGGCCACCGGCAACTTTGTGGACCTGATAGCGGACGTGCAAAATTCCGCCAACTTTGCGTTTGCGCAGGTTGTATTGGATCCCCTTGGATTTGGTCAGTGTGACTTCAATCATATCGGTCATTCTCTTGGGCTGTCCGCCAAAACAACACGTTCCCATATCGGGAACCAGAATGAACTTCCTGATGCGTCCCATGCTTGATACACCCGGGTGAACGTAGCCTTTGATGAAAACTCGTTTGCCATCCAGCTCCTCAGGCAATATGGGCGTGTTCGTTCCCGGATACATACCCTTCGACTGAAGTTGGCTGTATGAAATACGGGTATACCCGTCCGGCACCTCGGTCAGATACGTGTGCGTATGCCACGCCGCACCACCGGTCAACAGCACCAGGCAGCCAAACGTGCCGATTACGGCCGGAACGCGACCGGTCAGTTCGTTCGGATACCGACGCAAATTCTTCAGCGCGATAAACCCCAAAATGACGCCGACAATCGGCAGAACCAGAAGGGTCGGAAAGACCAGTCCGAGAAGGGACAAGAAAGCGAGAACCAGCGACATCACAGCCGCCTTGCTCAACGCGCGGTACGCTACAAATCCATCGTCTCCCGCCTCGTCGTCATGGACATCGGGCACCGTGTCGATTGCTGACATTGTCTCTATTCCAAAAAAGCCGTCTCTATTCCAAAACGCATGGTGCCGAAACGTTCATGGCGCACCACCAATCGCTCGGCAGGTCAAGTCCCAGCCTGGAACCGATTACGCAACTCACTGACGCTCGGTTCGCTAAATATCCACCCCGCTGTTGGGGTGCGTGAATTTCTGGCGCCGAAAATCCGGGACGGTTATCACGTGCCGCATGCAACGGGCTTGGGATCACGCCAATTCCGGTCCCCGATCATCACGCAAAGACGCTAAGTAGCCGTTCACGCCGCTGGGGTCTGACGCAATTTTCGGCGGAGAAAGCGTTTCTTTACGCGAACCCATTTTGTCGCCGAAAATGGGTCTGCCCCGGCATTGATCGTAAGGTGGTCCAGGTAGGTCCCGCTTGCCGAGCGGGACATGGCGTAATCCAGGACGCTACAAGAGGTTTGGAACTGCAGCCGGGACCTGTTTGCCTGCTGCTGGACCGGATTGCGATCAAGGCCGTCTGACCCCTTGGAAGCGAACCGGCGGCCTACATTCCGTGAACGGTTACAGAAACACGGAAACGGCACATCAAACCGCTCGGCCTCACTCGAAGCCACGCGAACGGACAAAGGCCAAGTCGAGAAACAACGTCTCTTCCTTCCCTTTGCGATTTTGCACCTTTGCGTGCGTATCTTCTTCCAATCCGCGTCGTTTTCCCGTAGACCCTTACGCACTGTGCGCAACAAACCCACAGCGATCCACGAGTCCCATCTTGCCCTGGATCCGGGTTTTTGACCAGCCCAGCTTCGCCCTCCCGTTTTGAGATGCGGCCTAACGTTCGAGGGCCTGAGCCACATCGGTTCGGTAGGCCGTTATGGCTGGAAAGATACCGACGACGATGGCCAGAAGGATCAGGCCCGGGACCAGCAGTAATTCACTGGAGACTCGCAGGTGTTCGAGCCACACGATATCCGGATCCGCACCGAGGGCCTCGGCCAGTTTCACCGGTGGCGCTAGGGTCCAAAAACCGATCGAAACGCCCGTTTGCTGTTCGATCCTTGCCGCCGCGAGTGCGTTGATGGTGTGCCCCATCGTCCACCCCAGGGCGCCACCGGCCATCGACAGCATGATTGCCTCGATCAGAATAACGCTCATCACCACGTTGCGACTGGCGCCCAGTGCTCGCATCACTCCGATTTCATGGCGCCGATCACTCATCGAGTTATAAATACTGACCAGTATGCTAACGCCCGACACGATGCAGATCATTACGGTCAGCGCCAGCAAGATACGTTGGATTGGCCGGACAAACGTGTCGAACAGACGATAGATTTCCAGGATTGGCAGGACCGCCTGGGCCACTTGATCCTCGTTGATCGTGTTTTGCAAACCGGGCACGACTTCGCCGCTGACAGTCCGAACAAGGACTGCCGTCACTTCGCGTTGCTCGACCGGCAGCGGTTGGTAATGGCCATGTTGGTGACCGGTTTCGGCCGGTTGCTCAAGCCCTGTCGGCACCACGTCATCGGGTTTTTCCAGTGGTTTTCCATGCCCTTTCATCAGATAAAAGCCTTCGATATTGATGAAGGCAGCTCGGTCGTTGGGCGTGCCGGAAGGGGCAAGGATCCCGACGATATAGAATGGCGTGCCGTGGGACTCCCCCCCCTGTTCAGGGTCACCATGGGTTGTCGTGATTCGGTCCCCCAATTTCAAACCGAGTTCTTCGGCGACGGTTGCCCCGACGACCGCATCGAAATAGCCGTACTTCTTGCTGTGGTGGTTCAGGTTTCTGCCTTCAGCAAACTGGTATGTCCGAGTCCCTTCTGGGCCGAACGTCAGCTTGTCAAAAAAATCCGGAGTTGTTCCCACGACGCGAAAACGGTGGAAATAGTCACCCAGACAGAGTGGAATCGCCAGCTGGGTGAATTGGCTGAACCGGCCCGGTCGGCCGGCCTCCATGGGAACCACCGGCCGATTCAGATGGGCGAACAAGATTGTCAGGTCGGTTTCGCGTTGGGTTGTCTGCCGTAACTACTCGGTCGCTACAAGTGTCTGGTAGATTAACGCGATGTTGCCCGTTGGCGTTATGGAATTGATCGACTCGACCTGTCGGATTTGCCAAAGCAGATCGTGGGCCTGCCGCTGGACGGAATTTCTGTACTCAGCTGCTCGATGTGCCGAATCCAGGAACTCGAGGTAATAATCGTACGGAACGTTTTCGATCGGCTGGCTCAGATAGAAGACCGAATTGAGTGTCAACTGCAACGTACCGCCTTTGGCCCCCACAATCATATTGTAGCCCAGGTTCGAATTGCTTCGAAACGACTGGGATATCACACCGTGGATCGACAACACGGAAACGACCAGCATGACGCCGAGTGCCATGGAAAGAGAGGTCAACAGCGACGCAATGCCCCGTTGTTGAATGCTTCGCCAGGCGATTTTCCAGAGACTCATGCGGCTAGCCCCTCGGGCTGTATTGTCAACAGGCGCTCAATACACGATTCAAATCTTCCAGCCGGTCGGTTCGCTCGAACTGAGCAGCGACTTCCGACGCGTGGGTTACCATCAGTAGGGCTACATTCTCTTCACGGCAAGACTCACGGATCAAGTCGATTACGATCTGCTGGTTCGCGGGATCGACGTTGGCTGTCGGTTCGTCCGCCAGAAGCAGTGTCGGACGATTGGCTAGTGCACGTGCCACGGCGACGCGTTGTTGCTGGCCAACGGACATCGCGGCCGGCTTATGGTAGACCCGGTCTTTCAGGCCAACACGCTCGAGCAACTGTCGTGCACGCCGTGCGTCCTTGCGGCGCCGACCGAATGTCATTCCCAGCAATACGTTTTCCAACGCCGTGAATCCGGGCAACAAGTTGAACGTCTGGAAGACAAACCCGAGTTTCATGGCCCGAAACCGGTCTCGGCCTGCTTCGCTCAAACTCGCAATATCGACGCCGGCAACTTGGACGCTTCCCGAGTCGGCCGATGTGATTCCAGCAATAACGTGCAGCAAAGTGGTCTTGCCGCAACCACTCCGTCCGAGCAGCACCATCTGCTCGCCCGCTTCGAGCTGGAAATGGGGGATATCCAGGATCGGGAGGGTCTGCCGATTTGCCTCGAGATAAGACTTCTTGACGTCTTTCAGCAACAGCATGGCCATGGGATGATTTCCAGGCGGGAAGCAAAGCCGGAACGGCCGGGCAACCGAGTGAATCGGACACCTGCACGGCGAACCGCGAATGGTTAACGTGGTTGCGACACGAAGCGACCAGCGGCAGCGGGCGATTCGGGCCTGAGCAGTCGCTTGGGCACATTCAATGGACTGTGTACCAAACGTGATTACGTGGTTCATCGGCAAAGAGTTCAGCAGACCGGGCACCGATCAGTGTGATCGCATGGCGCGCCGCAAGTCCCGCTCGGTATCCGCCTTCTTCTTGATCTCCCGTTTGTCGTGCAGCTTGCGCCCGCGGCAAAGCCCCATCAGGACCTTGGCCACGCCCCGTTCGTTGAAATAAATCTGCAAGGGGACCAGGGTGAGGCCCTTTTCATGAGCCTTGTTCGCAAACCGCCGCAATTCGCGAGCATGGACAAGCAGTTTACGAGGGCGTTTGGGCTGGTGATTCCAGATCGTTGCCATCGGATACTCGGGGATATCGCATCCGACAAGCCAAAACTCACCGTCCCGCATACGTCCGTACGCCTCATTCAACGACACTTTGCCGTCCCGAAGCGTCTTGACCTCGCTGCCGACCAGGACTAAGCCGCACTCGAGTGTCTCCAAGACGTCAAAACGATGCCGAGCCTTGCGGTTTTCCGCAATGACTCGCCGCGTCTTCTGGTCCGCGGATGTTGCTGCCTTCTTCTTCTTGCTCTTGCCTTTTGCCATCGCTCTACTCGTGTGCCACGTCGAATACCTCAAGATTCTGTCTTGCTAGAACATAGCGGACCACGAGTGTTCAGACAACGTAAGAGCCCCCGACATCTTCGCCCTTCGCCGTCTCCGCCCTCCATCTGCCCTGAGCCGATGAGTGGCCCGACTAGGTTTTGTCTCAAGACCCGGAGAAGCAGTGTTTCCGGGAGGGCGAAGCGCGTCTGGGAGGGCGAAGCTCCTGCTGAGCCTCTTGTTTTTTGGCCATAACGGCTCGGCAGGAGCCTCGCCCTCCCGTTTTGAGACAAAGCCTGGTCTGCTACGGGGCCGCTACCTGGCACCGCTCGATGCACGTTGGGCTAGTCGTGCCTTGAGCCACGCGTAAATGGTGGTGCCGATCTGCTGATAACCCTGCTTGTTTGGATGCACCCCGTTGTTTTCGGGATAACCGTCGACTGGATCGACGCACGAGGCGGTTGGAATCAGCAGCACGTGGGGATTCTGGCGATCGCCAACGAACTGTATCTCACGCTGCACCAATCGGTGCTGAATACGCTTCCAGCCCCACCGAGGATAGCGGCCATGATAATTTGCTTCAAACGCCGCTTCCCGGCTGTTCGGTGCCGGCGTCAAGCAAATGCCAATATCGGCATTGGGTGCAGCTTTGCGAAACGCATTGAGCAGCCGATCTGCCTGGCGGAACACGGCATCGATACGAGCATCAACCGCCTTTGCATCGTCGGGATTGACCGAGAAGCAGTCGTTGATGCCCAATAGGACTGTGATGAAATCGGGCGGACGTCGATCACAGTGTGTGTTCAGATAGCGTTGGATGTCCAGTTTCGGCTCGCCACCAGGATCCTGAAACACAAACGGGCTGCTCCGACGACGTCCCTTGGCGTCAAAAGGCTCGGCCGCGTAGCGTTGGACGAAGGCCGCCCATGTCCATCCGCCGTATCCTTCATGAACGACACCTTCACCAGCCA
>JAJSAJ010000042.1 GCA_024274855.1 Planctomycetota bacterium
ACGATATTCGTCGAGAAATCCGCGAGGGTCATGGCGGGCAAAATCCCGGTTATCCAGCGATTCCAGCGAGACATAAACCTTGTCGGGGAAAGCTGACCGGCACAAGGTCGTCTTGCCAGACTGTCTGGGGCCGGTTATGGCCACGACGGGGTAGAAGCCGGCTAGTTCCCGTACCTTGGTTTGAAGTTTTCTCAGGATCATGAGTAGGTAATCATAGCTTGTGCTCATTAATTGTCAATAGAATTTACAATTAATGAGAATCCGTTGCCAAGCACGGGATACTTCTTTGATGGAAAAGAGGTCAAAAAGTCGAGCAAGAGCCTCATGTGCATGTTCGCTTCGAAAAGGAGCCCCCTAAGTGAATAACCTGTTTGCGGTAATCAGTTATCTTCAGGAGCAGGAAGGAATACACCTGAAAGTCGATGCCCGGAAGGTGGTAAAGGGTGTAATGCGCACCATCGTGGCGTTTGCCAATACGGCGGGTGGTGTGCTGCTGCTCGGCGTGGAGGATGCCACACGGAATGTGCGTGGTGTTGCGAAGCCACTAGCCGTGGAAGAACGTCTGGCGAACCTGATCAGCGATAGCATTCTTCCTCGCCTGATTCCGGATATTGATATATTGCCATGGCGCCACAACTATGTCCTGGCGGTACAGGTGTATCCAAGTCCTGGCCGACCCCATTACCTTAAAAGCGCTGGCGTCGAGGGCGCTGTCTATGTGCGAGTCGGCTCCACCAATCGCCGCGCCGACCGCGAATTGATCGACGAACTACGGCGTTTTGCCCGCGGCGATGCCTTCGACGAGCAAGCGATGCCCGAGTGCGACTCTGAAGCGCTCGACTTCCGAGCTGCTTCCGAGTCGTTTTCGCCGGTGCGCAAGCTCAAACGAACGGACCTGGAGACATTGCGGTTGATGGTGAGGCACCAGGGACGCAAGGTGCCCACGGTCGGCGGCATGCTGCTTTTCGGCAAGGAACGTGAACGCTATTTTCCGGATGTCTGGATCCAGGCCGGCCGCTTTAGTGGGATCGACAAGACCCATATCACCGATACCCTCGATATCAGAAGTCTTCCAGTACGTGCAGTGGAAGAGATTGTTGCCTTTGTTCAAAAGCATGCCCTGCACGGCATGGAAATCGGCGCCGTGCATCGAACGGAACGCTGGAATCTCCCACCGGTGGCGGTACGCGAGGCGGTCATCAATGCAGTGGTGCACACCGATTATGCCCAACACGGCGCGCCCATCCGGGTTTCTATTTTCGATGACCGGCTGGAAGTGGAAAACCCCGGCCTGCTGCCTTTTGGCCTGACGGTGTATGATCTTCGCCACGGTGTATCCAAATTGCGCAATCGCGTCATCGGCCGCGTGTTTCATGAACTCGGATTGATCGAACAGTGGGGGAGTGGTATCCAGCGCATGATGGCGGCGTGCCGCGAAGCGGGGCTCGCACCGCCCATACTTGAAGAAATCGGCACGCACTTCCGTGTGACTATCCACACCACAAGTATCGGCGCCCCTGGCGTCGACAAAACCAACCAAGCCATTCTGGACGCCCTGGAAGCTGGCAACGGGCTTTCTACCCAAGAGATCGCCACCGTGATTGGCCTGACTACGCGCGCGACTCGCAGCCGTCTGCTTAAACTGGTGGAGAACGGGCTGGTGCGAGAAATCGGAACGAGTCCGCAGGACCCAAAGCGGCGATATTTCAGGGCGGGATAAAGTAAAGATAATGTACATTGAAGCAAGGAGGAAGCTGATCGACTGGGTACGCAGGCAACTCGTTGGACCGCCTGAGACACCGGCAGAAGATGGCCCGGATCTTCGTGGTGTCCTGCCTACGGAGCGCTTCCCCTGTGGGGCGCTCTACCCAACGTCTCAATGGGGCGAAGGCATCGACCCTGCCAGCGAAGATGTCGATGAAGCTGAGGGTGGGATCGAGGACGTGGGTGACAGCACATCTGAACCAGCTATCGTGCGTCGATACATCCCGCCGTCTTCGTTGGGCTTCTCGTTCTTCATTAAGGGCCGCGACATCCGTTTTCAGGTGCTGTGTCGTGCTGTCCGGTATGAACACAAACGCAAAGCAAACCAGCATACATGGACACGCACGGAGATGGTTTCCGGGCAAGGAAACGACGATGATTTTGAGAACATCGTCTGTCCCGATAAAGACCGGCACCAGAGTTTTCACAAGCTGGAAGGAAACGCACGCGTGGACGTGCTGTGGAGGCGTTTTGCCGATGGCTGGATTGTGACAATTTCTCTCTGCAATGCACAGGAGGTCTCAGACGGCCAGACAGGCAGAGACTACGTCTTCGAGCGCGCCGAAAAGACCCTGTTCGAGGCCGGCCTCCGCTGCGTGATCGACACCGGCGATGTCGGTGTCTATCCGCGCGTCGATCGGAGCCTGCTAGACCAGGAAGAACAGGAAATCGAACTCCAGTACGCCCACCGGCACATCTACGCCATCGGGCATGGCTGTGCCGCCGACTGGGAGGTGAAGGACGGTAAGGTCGTCGAACTGCGCTCCGAAACGATGCCGGCGGTGGAAGTGTCGCAGATGACGGCGGATACGGGAACGGATGGTGAGCTTGTATTGTCGCTAGCACGACTGGCCGACATCGACAAGGTTCACGAAACCCTCCTGCCCGAGTTGGACGATTTCATAAGCGGGTACTCGAACTGGGTTGCCAACCAACGAGGTAATATCTCAGGCCTTCCAGCCGATGACCAGGTAGCCGCAATCCGCATGGTCGAGCGCATGAACACAGCCGTCTCGCGCATGCGTGTGGGTCTGCGGCTGCTGGACGACAATGCACAGGCAAGACAGGCCTTTGCCTTGGCCAATCGCGCCATGCTGGATCAGATGCGCCAGCATGATCATCTCCAGGGCAAGTCCCGCGTTGACGATGCCTATCGTTGGCGTCCATTCCAGTTGGCCTTCCTGTTAACTACGCTGGAATCCACGGCGAACGAGGACAGCGAATTCCGCGATACGGTTGACCTGATCTGGTTCCCGACGGGCGGCGGTAA
>JAJSAJ010000003.1 GCA_024274855.1 Planctomycetota bacterium
ACCGATTGCCTGTTTCGCATCGCGAACAGACACAACGTCTCGCTGATCGGATATGGCGCCACGCTGTGTATGTGGCGTGATGATTACGATCGGGCTCCGTACAAAAAGGCGGAATGGCGCCACGTACTCAGCATCATGAGCTGTTCAGACATCAAAGTTCACGGCTTGACGTTGGCCGAAAGTGGTGGTGATGGCATTTATCTGGGCGCGGCTACTCGCGGCGTTACAAACAAGAACATCCATATCAAAGATGTCGTCTGCGACCGAAACTACCGCCAGGGAATCAGTGTCATCACCGCCGAGAACCTGCTGATTGAAGATACCATTCTGAGTAACACCAGCGGGACCGCCCCACAGGCGGGAATCGATTTCGAGCCGAACGACGCGTCCGAACGCCTGGTCAACTGTGTCATGCGAAACTGTGTCGCCGAAGGTAATGTGGGGGGCGGCTATCTGTTCTATCTACCGAACCTGACCGGCAAATCCGCTCCCCTATCGATCCGTATGGTGCAGTGCGTTGCCAAGGGCCCCAAGCAGGTACCTTTCCGGTTCTACCTGGCGCGGCCCAACCCGTCTGGCCCCGTCCAAGGCTCCGTTCTGTTGGACCAATGCACATTGACCGGCAATGTTGCGCCGGCAGTCACACTCTACAACAAGCCGGCAAGGGGCGCCCGCATCACATTCCGGCAATGCAAGATAGTCTGCACGCAAATGGAAAATCCTTCTGTTCCCGTGCTGCTGTTCCAAGCAGCAGGAGACCAGCAACTTGACATGGGGGGTATCGTTCTGAACCAATGCAGACTGCAGAGCACTGTTGTCCGGCCGGCTGTGACGTTTGTGGATCGAACCGGCGAAACCGACCTCACTGATCTGACGGGCACGTTTCAATTCCGCGCAGGGGAGATCGAACAGACGATCGCGATTTCGCCTCAATGGATTGAGACTATCCGCATAGGAAAGCGGTACGAACGGTTTCCCGCCTGTCCTATCGACGCGAGGAATCTGCGGCCAATCGCACCGCATTGGAAACCGAAAGCGGCCGATGTGCGAGCGTTCACGCTGCGACACACGGGCCAGTTTGGGATCTTCGCCACGAAGGGCGATCAGGTCTCCTGCACGCTCACTTTGCTGCAAGTCGGCAAGTATCATGTCAAGAGCTTCGTGCCAACCCTGCAAACGCCGTCCGGAAAACAAATCAAGATCAGTGCTGTCGAGTTCCAGCAGGCAAGGCCGCTCTCTTTTGACGCTCCCGAAACGGGATTGTACCGACTCGGCTTCGACGCCGGTGCCAACAAACTGAAAATGGCAGCTTGCTCAAATCCGTTTGCCGTGCTCGGCGAGCATGGCGCCATCCAATTCATTTCCACAGTCGGTGACTTTTATTTTTTTGTGCCGGCTGACACGAAGCGGTTTGGTGTCAAGGTATTTGGTGAAGGGGGCGAGGCTGTCCGAGCAACTCTGTTCGATCCAAGCGGTCTGCAAATCTGGGACAAACCGACGATCACTATCCCCGAACAATTCGTCGCCGACGTGGGACCATCGCAACAAGGCAAGGTATGGCGACTTCAATTCCGTCGGCCGACTGACGCCCCAATGGAAGATTTCCGAGTCAGGCTGCAAGGGATACCGCCGTTGCTATCCTGCCATCCAAAAATGGTCCTTAAACCAAAATGATATTGTTTGTCGCGCAGGGTCAAGAAACGGGAACCAGTTGTCCGTAGCGTGTAACAGGCGTTTTGCTGGGCGTGACAACTCGGCTTTTCGGTCGAACCGTAACAAAAGAGTATGCCCCCGCTGCGCTGCCTCTCTCGATAATAAATGAGTAATGTCAAATGACTAATGATAAATCGGTAACTGTTTAGCCGTCTGCAGTAGGATTTGCATCTCACTGCTGTTTTTGCGGTTAATCGACCCCAACGGCCTTGTGCCGTTGGTGAGCGAGTCTATTGAGCTAAAGAGCCACATGTCACTCCAAAGGCCCCGCTCGCTCCCCGCCGCTTTTGGCGGCGGGGAGCGAGCGGGGAAGGGGCATTTCACCACATCGCGTTAGCTCACGAAACTTATTCACCCATGGGACAAGCCCATGGGGGTCCCTCGACTACGATGAATGTTCACCTCTTTCATCCATTCAACCGGCAAACCGCAATTCGGCCAGGGTGTTAGACGATCGCCTACTTCTTCAGCCCTTTCAACAGTACTTGGACCGCCTTTGCGATTTGCCGATCTTCGCCGCGTGCCACGCTTTCGGGCGAATTGTAGACAGTCACATCGGGTTCTAGTTCCAAGTTCTCGAGATACTTGCCGTTCGGCGTGACCATCCCGACTTGCGGAATACCGAAAACAACATCTACGTCCACCTGCCTCTCCCACCAGACCGCGGTGCCGAGTGGAGGGTCAGCCGCTTGTTGCGGTCTTCTCGGTCTCGCAAATCGATCTTCAATGGCTCGACCGGCTTCTTGTCTTTCCCGGAATCCTCCGTCGAAGCCTCCTCATTGCCTCCCTTATTCGCCTCGGATGACTAATGCCATTTCATCCGCACCGCTAGTTCGAGTGACCCGCTGCACATCATTCTCGCGATTGTCGGCAACCGGCGCAGTCGGCATGGACCAGAACACCGCGTCACGGCAGCCAAAAGACGAATTTCGCCTGTAGAGTCTACCTCACAACCCCCCCGCCGACCTTGTTTGTAGGGTATACATTTTGCCCAAACGGTATTTTTGCCCCGATTGTTTCGAGTCTGCCGGTTGCATTAACCCCGGCGTTACAGAAAACCCCAGGGTACGCCGGGCGTATGGCCATGTCTTTACCCACATGCATTACGTCAAGAAACTGACCACTCCAGGCCAATCCCTGTCGGTGCATTTTCCTATTGTCAGGTAGTGGCCATTTTTTCGCCACAGGCTTTCCAGTGCCACGACGTTCGACCGGGCCTCACTTCGGTCAGCCCGCGGCCCCCGGGAGCCATTCACCTTTGGTTGCAGCCTCACCGCCGTTACGATACGATACGGCAAACGCGTCGGATGGCAGGCGGTTCGGGCGGGCTTAACGGTGCCCGGCGATGCCGAAGCAACGCAAGGAAACGTACGTGGTATATCAAGCGTCATGTCCCAGTTGTGGTGCGCCCATTGAGTTCGGGGTCGCCAATTCAGTTGTCACAATTTGTGACAGCTGTGGGACCGTCGCCGGGCGGGCCGACGGAAAACTGGAAGATTACGGGAAAGTCGCCACGCTCGTCCAGACCGACTCGCCGCTCCAGGTCGGCTTGGAAGGACACGTCAATGGCGTGCCGTACGAGGTCGCGGGGCGTGTACAACTGCAACATCCGGCGGGTGGTGTTTGGGACGAGTGGTATGTTGCATTTCGGGGCGGCAAGCGATGGGGCTGGTTGGCCGAGGCACACGGGGAATACTACTTGACGTTCGCCAAACAGCTTCCGGCCAAGCATAAGATCCCCCCGGTTGACCAGCTGAGCGTCGAGGACGAGCTGACGATCCCCAGCGTCGGACGAATGAAGATTGCCGAAATCGGAACGGCAACAGCGATCTCGGCCGAGGGAGAAATTCCCTATGAATTTCGTCCGGGCGAGACTTACCAATACGCAGATCTCGTGGGCCGTGGTCGCAAGTTCGCGACTCTTGATTTCAGCGAGGATCCACCCGCACTCTATCTCGGCAGCCAGTTTCCGCTGGAGCGGCTTGGCATCGAATCGGCCGAGTCGCGTGAAGGAGACGAGCAAGTGGTCAGCGCGGTCGCCGTGACCTGCCCGAACTGTGGAGGCTCACTCGATCTGAAAGCGCCGAATGAATCGGAGTGCGTCGTCTGCCCTTACTGCAATTCGCTGCTCGACGTCCAGCAAGGCAATCTTCGGTATCTGGAAACGCTAAAACAGAAGAAGGTGCGGCCCGTTCTTCCACTCGGTTCGGAAGGAACGCTGCGGGGCCGTCATTACTCGGTCATTGGATTCCTCGAACGCCGCACCCACTATGAAGGTCAGACCTGGCGTTGGCAGGAATACCTGCTGTATACGCCACGCGAGCCGTTTCACTGGCTGATTTACGATTCCGGACACTGGTCGCTCGGGCGCCCCGTCTCGCCAGCCGAAGTCGAAATCGGCTATTCCACAGCGCGATTCGACGGCAAAACATTTCGCCTGTTCGACCGATCGACGCCAGTAGTTTCCGCCGTTTATGGCGAGTTTTATTGGAAAGTTCGCGTTGGTGAGCGTGTCAAGTCAGCGGATTTCATCGCCCCACCTCTTCTGCTGTCGCGCGAACAATCGATACCGCGAGCGTCGTCTCAAACGGTCGACCCACTTGATCCCAACCGCCATCCCCATGCCGACACCGTTCCTCCCGTTGTCAACTCGTTTGTCACTCCGCTTGTCCTGCCGGAACCGGATCACTCTGGTGCGTCCAATCAAGAGGTTAATTATACCGTCAGTGAATATATTCCAGCCGAGGAGATTAAGCAGGCCTTTGGATTGAAGCATGTCCGCTTGCCAACGACCGTCGCACCAAACCAACCCTATCCGTATACGGGGTTCTTTCGACTTGCCTTATTGATGCTAGTCGCGGCATGTCTAGCCGGATCGCTCGTTTACTTGACCAGCGGGAATCGTCGTGTCTTGCAACAGACATTCACGGCCCGGCCCGGCGATACGGAGCCGATATTTTTTTCGAAGCCATTTCATTTGAAGGGATTCCGCAACATCAAGGTCGTTTGCTCTGCCGAGGCCAATCATTCATGGCTCCTTTTCGACAGTAGTTTTTACAACAGCAAAACGGGCAAGACACGACCGTTCGGGTTTATTGGCTGGCGGGCCACCGGCGGCAAGGTGGAAGGGACTAAGTTTTTGTCTCGCATGGCGGGCGGTACCAATACGTTGCGTCTGCACGTGCGATCATCGCTTGGCCGAGTAACAACCGTGCCTCGCCGCACCAACACTCCACCGTCCCGTAACTCGACTGTTCGGCCTGCCCTGCGTCCGTCAATGACCCCCATAGGCCGCGTTCAGATCACTGTCTATCAGGGTGTCCCGCGTTTGAAGTACTGGCTGATCCTGGTCGGCGCTTTACTTGTGCTGCCCGTGATCATCCTGGTGCACCATGGTTCGTTTGAACGTCGCCGCTGGGAGGAGAGTGACTACAGCCCGTACAGCTCCGACTGAACCAAGGACGGCAACAGTGCCAAGAGATAGACATCCAGAACAATAAAGAGACAACACAACACGAACGCCCACGTGCGATCGAAGACAAGACTGGCGTTGGCTGTTTAATGTCGCGAAGACTTTAATGGGTTTTTTCAGGTTAGTAGCTCGATGCTCAAGAAATTCTATATTGGTTTGGGCGCGGTTTTGATCACTTCTTACCTGGGCTAGACCTTGCTCGGTTTCGAGTGGGGAAGTGATAAAGACCACGGCGCAACGGTACGCCGAACCGGTGGTGGCTTCGTCGTTCCGGTACGACGTAGTCGCGGATTCGGATTTGGCACCGGGTTTGGATTCGGTAAATAGGCAGACTAAGCTTACAAGCTTGACGCCAGCGTTGCAAAAACCCCCACGTACGATGGGCTTTCGGCCTGGTCGGTACGTACATCGTCACTTTCCCGGTGGGCCTGCCCCGGCGGGAAGACAACTGATTAGCTACCTTTGCGAGAAAAACAGTAGCTCGCACCCGTCGGCCTCGTCCCGACGGTGTGATGGTTTTGCGAATTATTGGCTCCGCCGTGACAAGCCCACCGGGGAGATGTGGTAAGGACAAAGCCCGGAAGGCCATCGCATGATTACTTATTTTCCATTTGCGACCGGGACTCTCCAAGCAACACGACATCCTATTGCCCGCTTGTCGTTGCACCGTACATAACACGCATCCTGACAAACAACTCATAATCAAGGAGACCGTTCATGCGCTTAGTTTACCGCGCGATGCTGATCGTACTGATCCCACTTTCACTGCTGGCATCAACCGCATCGGCACAGAGCCCCGACATGCTGCAATCGCTGTTGGAATCGCAATCCAGCGTCGCGGCACCCGGCCTGTTCTATTCGTTGGTTAGACCGTTGTTCCTCGCAGTCGTGTTTACGGTGGTCGGCCTGTTGCTGTTTGCCGCCGCGATTTGGCTGGTCGCGAAGTTCGCGCCTTTTTCAATTCGCAAAGAAATCGAAGAAGACCAGAATGTCGCGTTGGGGTTGATTGTCGGCTCGATCATACTGGGAATTGCCATCATTCTCGCAGCTGCGATGATCGGGTAATGGGCGGGCAATGAACCGTACGCACTTGCTTTTCCTGAACGTATTTGTCATCGCGACCTGTGGCTTGGTTTATGAACTGATTTCAGGGACGCTGGCCAGCTATGTGCTGGGAGACTCCGTAACCCAGTTTTCGACCTGTATCGGCGTCTACCTGTTCGCGTTGGGAATAGGTGCCTGGTTTTCGGGATTTCTGGATCGCCAACTGGCACGACGGTTTGTCGAGGTAGAATTGGCCGTGGCTCTGGTCGGTGGGTTCTCCGCGCCGATTCTGTTTCTGAGCTTTGCGGGGTTGAGCTATTTCCACATCATCCTCTACGGTATCGTTTTTCTGATCGGACTACTGGTCGGACTGGAACTGCCGTTGTTGATGCGCATTCTGCAATCAACTTTAGAGTTCAAGGATCTGATCGCTCGCGTACTGACATTTGATTACATCGGCGCGTTGGTTGGTTCCTTGGCGTTCCCACTGCTGTTGATCCCATCACTCGGGCTGGTTCGGACGTCGCTGACGCTAGGAATGCTCAATGGAATAGTCGGCCTTTGGGGAACGTGGCTACTTCGGTCCAATATCGATGGGTCAGTAACCGGTTTACGGGTACGTGGGGTTCTGGTGCTGGCGCTGCTGATCATCGGCTTTCACCAGGCGGATCGTTTCACGTCGTGGTCCGAGGACCGTCTTTTCAGTGACCCGGTTGTCTACTCGGAAACATCCAAGTACCAGCGAATCGTCATCACACAAGGCAGACAAGGGTTTCAGCTCTACCTGAACGGAAACCTTCAATTCAGCTCCCTTGATGAGTATCGTTACCACGAGTCCCTGGTCCATCCGGCGGCCACAATTACGACCCAGCCGCGTCGAGAGTTGATTTTAGGCGGCGGTGACGGCTTGGCAGCGCGCGAGTTGCTAAAGTACAAATCGATTCAGGCAGTGACCCTTGTCGACCTCGATCCGTCAATGACTCAACTATCCCGCCGATTTCCACCACTTGGGTCGCTAAGTGATCGAAGTTTGAGCGATCCGCGAGTCACCGTGATCAACGCGGATGCGATGATCTGGATCGAGAAGCAACTGTCGCCATTCGACTTGATTTTGATCGATTTTCCCGATCCAAATAATTACTCGCTTGGAAAACTATACACGCGCCGTTTTTTCCGACTGCTCAAGAGGCAACTTGCCCCAGAGGGGACGGTAGCCATTCAGTGCACATCACCTTTGTTCTCGAGAAAAGCGTATTGGTGCATCATTCACTCGATGCGAGCTGCCGGCTGGCAAGTTCAGCCGTACCATGTGCCCGTGCCGTCATTCGGCATTTGGGGATTCGCACTCGCCCGCCACCATCCGTTCCAACCGCCCGATCACTGCCGACAGGGCCTCCGCTTCTTGAACGATGCCATGCTGCCAAGCCTATTCCTGTTTCCACCGGACCTGGATGCCGTGGAAACCGAAGTCAATCGGCTGGACAACCAGATTCTGGTGCGCTACTACCGTGAGGACTGGACCAAACAGACGTGATAGGCCTTGATCGTAACGTGGTCCGACATACGGGAGGGCGACGCTAACGATCATTGTCCGCGTGATGCTATCCAAAACAGATGAAGGCGTCCAACGCGATGCCCAGAATGAAGTGCTGGCCAAACCCCGAGGCCAGCGAACGAGATTGCAGTGCCAACCAGCCCCAAAGAAGCCCGCCCAGAATGGCGCCGAACGTCTCCGACGCGGGGCTGCCAATGTGCAGAAGAGCCGATGCAAGTACTTGGATAAGCACGGCATGGACACCACCATACGTTTCGCGGAGGCCAAACAACATGAATCCGCGAAAATAGAATTCCCAACCAATATAGAACAGGAAGTAACTAGCTGTGTGGATCGCGAACATCCGTGGTGATTGGCCCGCGCTGGGATCGATCGGAAACTTGGCTAACATCGCCGGATCGCTCGACGCCAGATAGCTGACCAGCAGAAACAACGGGGCAAGCACGGCGAAGGAGCGAACCGTCCATTTTCGAACACCCAGCCCAACACCATAGTCACTCAGTCGATCGTGGAACACCCATTTGACGATCAGCGCCGGCAGGACAGCCATCAGCACAAAACAGCTGATGAAATGGCAAATCGCTCCGAAGGCTCGTGGATCGACGCCGTCTACAAGAGAATGGCCCGCAAAAAACTCAACCGATGCGAAGTACTTCCAACAAAGCAGGATCACGGGAGAGACCAACAGGATTACTGTTGGCTTGAATTGCCGGCCACTCAACGCAGCGATCACTCCCTGCAATGGATTCATGATGATTCCTTGTGCACGCGTTGCAGCCACTGGTAAGTGATTCGAATCCCATCTTCCAGCGGCGTCCGCCGATACCCCAGTTCGGTTTCGGCCTTCTGGCTGCTATAAACCCAATCGACAAGAAACACGCGTACCCAGCCGGGAGTGATTCTGGGGTAGATTCCAAACCACTCCGCTCGCTTTTTCTGCAGATAGGCGAACACCATGGGCATCACCGTCCGTAGTGGGATTTGAAAATGACGTTGTCCACTGACGTGATCGATCGTTCGAAAAAACTCACGAAGACTGACGTTGTCGCCGCCCATGATGTATCGCTGGCCGACGCGGCCCTTCTCCATCGCCAACACAAGCCCCTCGACAACGTCGTCGACCAGCACATAGTTGCCAACATTAACACCGCGGTTCAGCAGGACGGGAACTCGACCATGCATGTAATCACGTATCAATAGTGACAGTGCGTTTCCTTCGGTCAAATACCCAGGTCCGAAGACGCGAGTCGGATTCACAACGACTAAGGGAAGGCCCTCGCTCGCTTGGCGCACGGCTTCCGCCTCGGCAAGTGACTTGGTGCGATCATAATCACTGAAGAAGCGGTCAGTTATCCGGGGCATTTGTTCGGTGCCGACCACCGATGGGGGCGTCGGCCCGAGGGTCATGATCGTCGATGTCCAAACAATTCGCTCGATGTTCATTTGCCTGGCCGCTTGAAACACGTTTCGCGCACCTTCGACATTCACTCGCTCAAAGACCCCCGGATCGCGGGCCCAGTTCTTAGCGTAACCGGCCAAATGGTAGACTCGGCGACACCCGGCCATGGCACGCACGACGGATTCTGCGTCCGTAACATCCCCCTGCACCAGGTCCACTTCCTTTCGTTTCAAGGGGTGGCCTTCCCGCTCCGGCGTCCCTGGCAGGCGAGGAAGCTCCATCCTTCGCACAAGCACTCTGACTCGGGACCCGCAATCCGCCAGCTTCTGGACCAGTCTGGATCCGATAAATCCCGTCCCGCCGGTAACGAATGTTACCGCTATGCTATCCATCGCACATCCTCCGAACATCAGTGGCCAAGACGGGAATATCACTTCTGGATAGAACCGGGATATCGGCATCGACCGGATCGTCACTGACGATGGCCAAAATCGACGCATCGTTGTCCGCAAGCGGCGTTTGATTGCCAGCGGATCGCCACACTTCGATCTTTCGCGCTGCAACCTGAGCGTGCCCCTCAACCAGGATGATGTCGCAATCGACAAACATCGGTTCAAGCTGTTCGTAACGCTCGACCGAATCATGTGCGTGCACCGGCTGATAAAACACGGCATTTAGTTGGGGTGACAAGATCCCGACGACTGCGGCACCGGCCCGACGGTGTCGATGCGAGTCCTTACCCGGCGTGTCAAGTTCGTGATTGTGGTGTGTGTGTTTAATCGTTCCGACACGGAGTCCCGCCGCGACCAGATACTCCACCAACTCAACGATCAAAGTGGTCTTGCCACTGTTCTTACGCCCAACAATATGTAGTCGCTTCACAAATCAGCTCCGTGAAAGTGTACAGTTCCAACGGGCTCGGTCCGTGAAGTAGTTCGATCATCTCACAGACCAGGCTTTTCTTCTCACATCCGTGAGTTCGCTTTGCTATCCAGGGCCTCATAGTCGTCGTTCGCCCGTGACTCCAATTCGGTCGACATCTTCCATCGGCAGCTCAATTCTGTCAACCGTATTTGTTGCGTTTGCACTTTCGGTGACACGGGGGTGTCAGGCCCTCCCCTATCGCGATGCAAAAGTCGCGAATTCCGTACTAACCTGGCCGATTTCCGACGATGCTGAAACTCCCACATCCACTATCCTGAACGGAGCCGAGCGTTCCGTTGATACAGCGCACGTGTTCCGCGCAAACGCTCGCATCATGACCCGCATTCGAGGAAATGGGTCGCTAGCCGGAAAGGAGGCTACGATGGAAAAGCTCATAGTAAGTCTACTGGACGCGGAACGGTCAATCCACATGGAAACACACGCAGGGCTGGCCGCTGTCACCTTGGCCGCGGTATCCGCTGAGCCGGAAACGATCGGTGAATTGGAAGCGGCAATGGGCCGTTACGTGGGACAGCCGGCCATCGAGTCGATGTTTGGCAATGCCCGGCCGGGAACCGCATCTCGACCGGTGGACGATGGCCACCTGATTATCGATCTGACCGCGTGTCTAGTCGTGGCGGATCGCACCGGCCCGCAAATACCGCGAATCGGCAGTGTGGCCGGGTGCGACGCGCACGGGATCTATGATATCTGGCTCCCCTACCGAATCCCGACCGAATGGCAATGGTTTCCCGATTGGGACTTGTGGCAGGAGACGGCACAACGGCTGCGTCACGAGCGGGCAGTTCGACCGCCATTGGATACTCGATTGGTCCTCTACGGCAAAGTCTGTGATTATATTGCCAGGCAATGGGTCCTGATGGCCGAGATGCCGGATGACCCGTCCGACTCGATTCACGACAAATGGCTTTTGACGTCGCGAGACGACCTGCGAGGCAACTCGCCTCGGCAGGTTCTGCTCGCCAAACGGGCGTTTATTGACGGTGACATCGACGATCAGGCCTGTCTCTGGACAATCCTGCAGCAATGCCCGCCCGGCCTCCCACGCCAGTCCCATGCGTTTCTTTACGCGGGCTTTGACAGCACCGAAATCATGCTCTACCACGAACTTGTCATCTACCTGCTTCGCGAGTGCGGCAACCGCACTCGGGAGTCGCCAGGCGACGCCGTGGAGGATACTGTTCGCCATCTTGAACAGTTGCAACAAGAGTGGCTTCACACGCCGCGGGAAGACCTCTACGATCAAAGTCCCGCGGCACTCATCGCGAGACAACGAGCACGCTTGCCGCTGGAGGTACCAAGTAGTGCACGGGACGAGCACGATGATTGCCCCTTGTGCCAAATGATGTTCGATTCCGACTCACCCTGCCTCTGGCAGCCCGAAAACTTCCAACTGGAAGCCCGCTTCTCAACATCGTTCTACGAAACCTACGAGCAATGGCACCTGAATCGCGCTTGCCCGGAACCGGATGGGGATCCGGAGAATGAAGTGATTGGATTGGGTTTGGAACCGGCTGTGTCGCAGCCGGAATCGCTACGTCCAGATACAATCTGGAACTGTTGCTATACCAACATGGACCGCATCGACACCGCGCCGGCAAACGAAGCGGTGCCGCTGCTGGTGTTTTCCATTGGCGGAAACTTAGGCGAGTTGTTTTTGGACCTGAAGCAAGCAGACAACGCGCCCGCTCTATCGCCACTGCAACAGGCGTTTTCGTCACTACGTGAAGCGATCCGAGGCTCCGATGTATGGGCCGTCAAGTCAATCGTCAACCAGTTTGGCGATCACCTGCAAAGCGTTGCCGACCGGCACGAGCCGTTGGCCGCCAAATGTGCCGACATGGGAAGCAAGCTGGACCTGTTAGCCGAGCGTTTTTGCGAGCTGCTAGGCGAAACGCCGACCTCACAGCCATGAACTGACCAGAAGCGGAAACGAGGAGCCGTGGTCTTGATCGTAACGTGGTCCACGACACGGGAGGGCGAAGCTCCGGCTGAGCCGTAACATCAACCAGAGTCGACTCTTTTCACCGGCTCGGCCCCAGCCTCGCCCTTGCCAGTTGACAATGTGAGGTTGACACGCCGCCAGTCGCCCTTGATTGAGTGGCGTTTTTCTGCCCGCCCAGCTTGCCAGTAGGGAAGGGGCGAAAAGAATGTAAAATGAAAAATGAAAAATGTGCCGGAAAGACAAGAAAGCCCAGCGAAAGAGGCAGTCCGTTTCGTCATTTTGATTTTTGCACTTTGCATTTTGCACTGTTTTCCTTACGGCAGAAAAAGCGGAAGAACGTCCCGCCCCGTCAAGACGAGATTCTCAACTGGCCAGCCTCGCCCTCCCGTTGGCCCAGCTAACGATCGCTGCCGCATGGCACCGATTTAATATGAGTGGCCTCGGCTGGACAACACCTAATGGGCCACACGAACAACCCATCGTCGCATTGGCGTCATTGACATCTTTTGGACGCCGCCCGTACTCTGGGCTGGCAACTTTCTTAAGTGGTTATGCGTTAACATCTTAGCAGCTTGCCCATGCTGTCAATTGGGACTTGTAAGCTTTGCTGTTCGGTCATTGCACCCTATTTCGTGCATGCAGAATCTGCTTACGACAAGATATAGCGGTTTTCGTTTTTACCAGCCCAGCGTTATCCCCCCTCTTGAGCAGCATTCCCAAACCGCTAGATTAGTTTATCATAAGTGGCGGTTTTCCGGCCTGAATTCGGCGCGGCACGTCGTTCGTCGGATTGTGTGTTCCCGATAAAGGGCGTCGCACTGACATGGAGCAGTGCTAGCATTCCAGGCCTTTAGTCGGGACGAATTGACCGAATCACAAACGAAGGGTCCAGAAATGAGCCAACACGGATTTGACCTCAGCAAGCACGGTGTTAACGTAATGAATGCGTTTCGCAACGTGGCTCCGGCCAGATTGTATGAAGACGCTTTACGCCGCGGGAGTGCATCGATCACGGCAACAGGCGCTTTGGCCGTTTTGTCAGGTTCCAAAACTGGCCGCAGTCCTCGTGACAAGCGTATTGTCGAGCATTCCGATACTGCTGGCGACGTTTGGTGGGGCGAGGTCAACGCACCGATCGAGGAATCGGCGTTCCTGACCAATCGGCGGCGTGCTTTGGATTACCTGAATACGCGTGAAGAGTTGTATGTACTGGACGGTTTTGCCGGAGCAGATCCCGAATACCGGATCAAGATTAGGGTCATTTGCGAGTCGGCCTACCACGCCTTGTTCATGCGGAACATGCTGATGCGTCCCACGACCGAGGAACTGGACAACTTTGGGGACCCCGACTATGTAATCCTGAACGCTGGCCGGTTCCCGGCATGTCCGTACACGCCACAGGTAACATCGGAGACGAGTGTTTGCTTGAGTTTCGAGCATCGGGAGTTTGTAATTCTTGGAACGGAATATGCTGGTGAGATGAAAAAAGGCGTCTTCACGATCATGAATTATCTGATGCCTGCGCAGGGTGTCTTATCGATGCACTGCTCGATCAACGAAGGCGAGTCGGGTGATATTTCAGTTTTCTTTGGGCTTTCAGGAACGGGCAAGACGACGCTTTCGGCGGATCCGCACCGAAAGCTGATCGGAGACGACGAGCATTGTTGGACCGATTCGGGCGTTTTCAACATCGAAGGCGGTTGTTACGCGAAGGTGATCCATCTTTCCGAGGAGAAAGAACCTCAGATTCACGCCGCGATTCGTTTCGGCGCCGTTTTGGAAAACGTCGTTTATTCGCCATTTGACCGCCTCGTCGATTATGACGACGATCGCATCACGGAAAACACCCGGGCGTCCTATCCGATTTTCCGGATCGAAAATGCCAAGATCCCGGGCATTGGTGGACACCCGTCGAACGTGATCTTTCTGACCTGTGACGCTTTTGGCGTGTTGCCTCCGGTCGCCAAACTGACACCGGATCAAGCGATGTACCACTTCATCAGTGGTTATACGGCGAAGGTCGCGGGAACCGAGGTCGGGATTCGGTCACCGCAAGCCACGTTCTCCGCATGTTATGGGGCCGCTTTCCTGGTATGGCATCCCTATAAGTACGCCAAACTGCTTGCGGACAAGATTCATCGGCATGGGGCCCAAGTCTGGTTGGTCAATACCGGATGGACGGGCGGCGAGTATGGAACGGGGCGGCGGATGGATCTTGCTTACACCCGAGCTATTATCGATGCGATCCACGGCGGACAGCTGGATGCCGTACCGTGTACTGAAGACCCCACGTTCGGCATCCAGGTACCGACCGAGTGTCCGGGAGTGCCATCCGAGCTGCTTAACCCTCGGAATACCTGGGCAAGCACCGACGCTTACGACGCGAAGGCTCGGGAATTGGCCAAGAAGTTTCAGGACAATTTCGAGCAATTCGCTCAGGAAACAGGACCTGAAGTACGTGCCGCCGGACCCCAATAACAACATCCACCCACGGCGATAGAGCCCCGGCGACGGCGGATTTGGCGATGGTACCATCCCCATCGATGTACATCAATCGAGAGCTCAGCTGGTTGGAGTTTAACCAGCGCGTGTTAGAGGAAGCGCGCGACGCGTCGATTCCAGCTCTTGAACGACTGAAGTTCCTCGCCATCACAAGCTCGAACTTGGACGAGTTCTTCATGGTGCGCGTCGGTGGCCTCCAACTACTGGCCGAGCAGGATTCTGGAAAACGTGAATCAACGGGCATGACACCGCGCGAGCAACTGGCGGCGATCAGCGAACGAACCCACAGCATGGTCGACGCTCAGTACACCTGCCTGCTTGACGACCTGGAGCCGATTCTTGCGAACAACGGTATTGAGCGTTTGAATCCCCCACAATTGGACTCGCAACAACGGGAAGCGGTGAGCCGGTTTGTTGACGACGAGCTGTTCACGATCTTAACACCGATGCTGATTGCATCAGGCGGCCATTTCCCACTGTTAGTCAACCACCGACTTGCTGTTTGTGTTGAGCTGGTCTCTTGCGACGGTGCTGACGAACCTGACTATGCGGTCATCCCCCTTGGGCAAAGCGTAAATCGAATCATCCCACTTCCCTCGCCACAGGGCTACCGCTATGTGATGCTCGAGGACGCGATTCGGATGCATCTTGATCGCTTCTTCCCGAATGTGCGCATCCTGGACAGCACGGTCTTTCGCATTCTGCGCAATGCGGATTTAAGTGTCCAGGAGGATTCAGCCTCCGACCTTTTGTCCGGTATGCAACAAGTACTCAACGCAAGAAAACGCAGTGCGTGTGTTCGCTTGGAGCTCGCAGCGAACGTTGGCTCGACACTCCGCCAGTTTCTGCAGACAGCTTTACAGGTCGACTCGGACCATGTCTACATGATTCCTGGCCCGATCGATCTGTCGGCAATGATGCAACTGACCGGCTTGAAAGGGTTTGATCGTCTACGTTACAACGCGTGGCCTCCGCAACCTTCGCCCCTGGTCAATGGCGAACGGAGCATCTTTGAGACCGTTTCTGATCACGTCGTTCTACTTTGCCAGCCTTACGAAACGTATGACCCGGTCGTTCGTCTCGTTGAAGAAGCGGCTGACGATCCGAACGTCATGGCGATCAAACAGATTCTATATCGGACTAGCCGAAATAGCCCGATTGTCACCGCGTTGAAACGTGCAGCTGAAAAGGGCAAGCAGGTGACGGTGATCGTCGAGCTAAAGGCACGCTTTGACGAGGCGAGAAACATCGGATGGGCTAAACGGCTTGAACAAGCTGCCGTGCACGTGATTTATGGAGTCAAAGGTCTGAAGACACACGCCAAAGTCTGCCTGGTTCTGCGGCGTGAACCACAAGGACTGCGCCGCTACGTGCATTTCGGAACGGGAAACTACAACGAGATCACGTCGCGGTTGTATAGTGACATCAGCTACATGACGTGCGATGAACTCTTGGCTCAAGACGCCGTCAGCTTCTTTAATGCGGTTACCGGTTATTCACAACCGCACGAATTTACCAAGATCGACATGGCGCCGATCGGACTCCGTGACAAACTTCTGGACCTAATCGAGTCAGAAACAAGCTACGCTCGGCGAGGTAAGTCGGCCCACATCATGGCGCAACTAAACTCGCTTGTCGACACGAAAGTCATCAACGCACTTTATCGAGCCTCGCGAGCCGGCGTTCGGGTTGACTTGAATATTCGAGGCATCTGCTGCTTGCGACCTGGCGTTCCGAGCATGAGTGAGAACATACGCGTGGTGAGCATCCTTGATCGGTTCCTTGAGCACAGCCGAGTCTTCTATTTTCACGACAATGGAAACGAATGTCTCTTCATCTCCAGTGCCGACTGGATGCCCCGTAATCTCCTTCGACGAGTCGAATTGATGATTCCGGTCGAAGACCCGAATAGCAAGGCCCGCCTGAAAGAAATCCTCCAATCCTATGCCCGCGACACGATCAAAGGGAGAGCACTTGGACCGGACGGTCGTTATGATCGTGTCCACCCCACTGCTGAACAGCCGCCACATCGTCATCAAGAATATATGTACGAGTGTGCTTTACAAGCTGCCAAAGGTCCCGTGTAAACGATTGAGTATTCACGGATTTCAACGTATGATGGTGGGGTAGCCGTTCACGCGACTGGGGTCTGACGCAATTTTCGGCGGAGAAAGCGTTTCTTTACGCGAACACATTTTGTCGCCGAAAATGGGTCTGACCCCTTGGAAGCGAACCGGCGGCCTACATTCCGTGAACGACTACGTTTGATGAACGTGCGTGCCTGTTGCTCGTGCTCCTGTGTGGACGAGGACTGTCGTGTTCCGGCGTTCGCCGGACCGATCGCAACTTGGTTGCTGGTGAATTCGCATTTGGGTATTGATGTGACCGAAACCTTTAATCCATATCACGAGTGGTTGGGTATTCCGCCCGACGTGCGGCATCCGAACTACTACGAGCTGCTGCAAGTTGACTCGCGGGAGAACGATGAGGCCGCCATCCGCACGGCAGCCGAACGTGCTGCCGCGCGCGTCCGGAACTTTCGGCCCGGAAAAGAAGCTGCCGCTTGGGCCGGTCTGCTTGACGAGATCGCGAAGGCAAAGACCTGCCTGACCGACGCAACGGCACGAGCCGCCTATGATCGGCGGATTCATTCGCCAAATACGGCGGCCTCCAAATCGGTTGGCCATTCGCCGGAACCGGAAATCGCGCCGGTCAATCAGAACGCGAATCTGTATCCACCGGGAATGGCCCCGCCAGCGGCGAATCCCCCCGCGAATCCTCCGGAAAATCCCCCGGCAAACCGCTCTCCGAAAACAAGTTCGCCGAGCGTGGGCTCCAAAAAGGCAAAACCGAAAACCACTCGCAAAAAGAAAAACACGACATCTTCATCCGCCAAGCAATCAAGACCAACAAAAAACAAGCCAGCCCAACCAACGTCACCCAAGACGCCAACCTCAAAGCCGTCGGCGCCTGCCTCAGCACCGAAACCGGCTGACAAACCGACACCCAAACAGATCGAGACGCCTGGAAAACCAAACGCCGATCAGGTTCCGGTCGATACACCCCAGCCGACGAGTAAGCCGGTCAACGCCCACGTTGCGCCTCCACCGGAAGAAAAGCCCTCTCAATGGCTACTGATTATTCCTGTCACGGCAGTGATCGTTCTGCTGACGTTGCTCGTCTTGTACATAGCACTCTTCGCGGGCACCTAAGCAGCCCAACCACCCATTCCCCCAGGCGAAGCTCAACCGCAAGTCGGACGCTGGTCGATGAACGCAAGCAACTGCAGTCCGGTTTGGTGTGTGTCACACTGTCGTGCGTGGACGCTGAATGCGACAAATCACAACACATCGCGAGCGCAGCATAACCCCGCCATTTTGCCTTACCGAAATCGCCCACGGATCTTGGTCAGGATGAAACAAAAAACGTAGCCGTGAACGGCTACCAAAAAGCCAGGTCTCTCGGCCGGACTAACCGGTCTGCAATCGCAACACCGGTCGCTACCGGCCAAGAGACCTAGCCATCAGATTTCGACCATGTCAGAGGAGTCACACGAAGCGAGCGAGGTAAGGGCCGGCGAATCAATTCGTGCGGCGATCCTCCTTAGCTGCGAGACTGATTCACCCATGGGGGTCTGGCCCACT
>JAJSAJ010000628.1 GCA_024274855.1 Planctomycetota bacterium
CAGCACGTCGTCACCCAGGTTTCAGCGATTGCGTAAACCCAGGTCGCATGCTCCCGTTGGTCGCTCAACTTTGAAAATACCGGAACTCGTTTGAGGACTGGGAGCGAGATACCGACGCACGAAAGGGCAAGACTCTTGAACAATGGGGTGGTCGAGTCTTGTAACACGATAATCAACCCAACAGCCAGGTGGTCATTATGTCCTCTGCCGGCAATAGCTTTGAAACCGAACGGGTCGGAGAGACCCTGGTGATGGTGCCCCAAGACAATCTGAACGAACTGCATATCGAGCAGTTTCAACAGGTGATTGGGCAGGTCCTCGAGCAGATTGAATCGCACGAAGTTCGCCACATCGTGCTCGACTTCAATCGAACCGAGTATTATGGATCGAGTGCCTTGGGCGTTTTTGTCAAACTCTGGAAGCATGTGCGAGACGCCGACGGCAACATGGCGTTTTGCCACGTCTCGCCCTACGAGCGGGAAATCTTGGCAGTAACCAGACTTGATAAGCTCTGGACTATCTGCACGACGCGTGAAGACGCCCTGGCCGCGGTCCGCGACACGTCGACACGACCTCCTGAGTAATCCGAGCGACGGTCACGGCCCATGACTCTATTGCAACCGGCCTCGCGCTTCCAATGGCCAGGTACCTAAAACGCGCTCGCCGCGAACGACAAAGAAGCGGTCGTGAAGCACGGTCGTAAAGTCGACATAGCCTGGAATTATCTCCAGCCGCTGACCGATCCTTAACCGCATAGCATTGGCTCCAAGTCGCAACACTCCATGCTCAGCAGACAAGTAATCGATGTCGACTCCTGGATGATTCAGCACGCAGGGCATACAGACTTGCGTCTCCATCGTCTTGCGCCCCGCATCGATTATCGCTCGGTCCGAGGCAGGACAGCTGACAACGGTCGCCACGACCGTCAATGCGTGCTGCAGCCCCTGAACATGACACAGCGTCCGGTAAAACTGGTCCATGAAGATAGCCCCGCCCGCTTGAATCTCCGTGATGCCCGGGTGCCGCACACTGAACTGGTAGGAGCCGGTTCCACCACACGACACAATGGGACATGGTAGTCCCGCATCACGGATCTGCCCGGCCGATTGGACCAGTTGCGCCAAAGCCTGATCGATACGTCGTTGCTTCTCGGCTGGATCGGTGACCGTCAACAAATGCCCTTCGTATCCCATCACACCGCGAAGGCTGAGCCCCCGTGTCTCGGCCACCTGATCTGCCAGCTCCAACGCCGGCTTGCCGGGTTGGACACCCGCTCGGTGCATTCCGACGTCGATTTCCACCAACACGCCGAGCGGTTGTTCAGGAGGCATCGCCTGGCCTAGCGGGCGAAGTTGATCAACGTGATCGACACAGACAATCGGCTTGGTTTTCCGGCACAGTTTCGCCAGACGTTCGCACTTTGATCGTCCGACGATAAAATTGGCGATCAGAATGTTGGAAATACCGCCGTCGGCCATGACTTCCGCCTCGCCCAACTTGGCGCAAGTCACACCATGTGCGCCGGCGCGAACCTGCAGTTTGGCAATGTCCGTCGACTTATGGCACTTGATGTGCGGTCGCCACGCCACCCCCGCTTCCCGGCAGGTCGTGACCACCGCCCGCATATTCGACTCGAGTTTATCCAAATCGATACAGAGCGCCGGGGTATCGAGTTGATCCTTCGGCAGATTCAGCCTGTCCAAGAGCAACACTCCTTTGGATAGAACATCGTGACTTTTCCG
>JAJSAJ010000629.1 GCA_024274855.1 Planctomycetota bacterium
CTGTTCCTGAGCCTCTTGATTATTGGGAGATTAGCGCCTTGCGCTGCTGCCGAAAAACCACGCGCGCGACTCGATCGAGCCAACTTGCTGATTTATCACGATGACCAGGGACACATCCAGTCCGTACGGTCGATCGCCGACTGGCAAAAACGGCGGGCCGAGGTCACAGTCGGCATGCAACGTGTGATGGGGCCGCTTCCAAGTGAGTCGAAACGATGCCCACTGGACGTCCAATTGCAAGAGGAAACCGATTGCGGCTCGTACGTGCGACGACTGATCACCTACCGCAGTGAACCCGGTTCGCGCGTGCCCGCCTATTTGCTGATCCCGAAACGCGCGTTGGCCGGCAAACAGAAGGTGCCCGCCGTCCTCTGCCTTCATCCGACCGACAATCGTATTGGACACAAGGTCGTCGTCGGGCTTGGCGGGCGAGCCAACCGCCAGTACGCCCAGGAACTGGCCGAACGCGGCTACGTTACACTGGCACCTGCCTATCCGCTGTTGGCCAACTACCAGCCGGACTGGAAGCGTCTGGGCTATCAGAGTGGTACGATGAAGGCGATCTGGGACAACATCCGAGGTGTCGATCTGCTATTGTCGCTGCCGTTTGTTACGCAGTGTGGAATCGGTGCCATCGGGCATTCGCTGGGCGGGCATAACGCCGTCTATACGGCGGTTTTCGAACCTCGCATCAAAGTCATTGTAACGAGTTGCGGCCTCGATTCTTACCTGGACTATAAGAAGGGCGACATCCGCGGTTGGACCAGCACGCGTTACATGCCGAAATTGCTTGGGTACAAGGACCGTCTGCAAGACATTCCATTCGATTTTCACGAGATGGTTGGCGCGCTCGCTCCGCGACACGTACTGATCAATGCCCCGCTACACGATTCGAACTTTAACTGGCAAAGTGTGGACCGAGTTGTCAAGGCCGGCAAGCAGGTCTATCAGCTATACGGCGTCCCCGGCCGACTGCAAGTTCGACATCCCGATTGCGACCATGATTTCCCAACCGAAGTGCGTCAAGTCGCTTATCGCCTATTTGACAATGTGCTGAAGAACAAGAAAACAAAATGATGGTCGGCGTCTTCAACCGAGCGTCTGCCCAAGCATCCAGCGGTCCGATATTACGAACGGGGCAGACTGTTGTTTTGTAACACGTCACCATCCGAGCTGCAACCGAACGTGCAGCGTCACGGTGCCGGTTCGGGATACAGCTTGTGGATCAGCCGAATCGCATCGCGGGCAGTATGCATGAACGAGTAGCCCCCGTCTTCCGGAAGGTGTTCTTCGGGCAGCTTGTACCAGGACTGGATGGTAAAGCAATCCGGGAACACGCCATCCTGGCGCAAACGACGAATGTAGTGTAGAGTCTCGTCGTGAAACAAGCGGTTTCCGAGTTTCGACTTGCCGGCAACGGTCTGGGGATTGGTATCATAGTTAACGACCAACCAGAAGTCGATCCCCCGGTCTTCACACCACTGTTGCAACGCCTTGAACTTGGCTGCGTTGTTTACCCGCCGCGACGGATCGGCCCGATTGGCCGTGGCGCGGTAGTAGTTCATCGGGCAATCGACTTCGACAAAATCGAAGCGGGTACCCTTCGCGCGAGCAGCGTGAAATACGGCCTCCAAGACATCTCGGTAATAGACACCGGTCCGATCCGTCCAGGACCCGAGCATTCCGGGATACTCCGACGTATAGTGCCAGTTCGGAAAGTTGGTGATCAGGCCGATGCGCGTGCCTGGAAACTCCGTGTGACATTTCGAAAGAAAGACAGCCATTTGCTCAGCTGCCCGCGCCAAGCTGAGGCTACATCCTTTCTTTCCTTCATACGCCAGCATCCGGCGAATCGGACCGTCCAGATGCAGGGCCCGGAGCTTTAGCCTACGGTCTGCAAGCCAGGCATGCATTGTCCGAGCACGTGCTGCTGCCGCCCTGCCCTCTTGCACACCATCATCGAGCCCAAAGGCTCCAAACTCGGGATCGACCGCGATCCCGTGTTTCTTCACAAAAGAGGTGAACGTATTGACGGGCAATCGAGTTGCCCATTTCGGTGGTACCGCTTGCAGAGAGTAGAACTTAAAGAAATCGATGTTTCCTCGCACCTCATCCCAATCGTCCGCGCGCTGGTCAAACAACGCCGCTGTCGATGTCGTAATGTGGGAAGGTGCGATGCCAATCTCGTAGGATTTCGGTTCAAGAGGTGGTCCCTGCGGCGGCTCGGCCGCGTCGACCGCAAGCAACACAAACCACATCCACACGGCGGTACTCGCAAAGATCAGCGTTTTCATTCGTATATCCTTCAATTTCCCCCGGGTTACGTGCCGCTCACGCCCGCTCCACTCCGCACCTGATATATGACCGTCCCTGCGGGACTGGGTTGGTCACCAGCAGTCACGTCATCGTGCCCCGGTTCTTCATTCTTCCGTTCCTTGTTGGAACGTTGTTCTCATTCCTTAGGGTCCGTCTCTTCGGGGTTAGGTTGGTTGCCCAAGCACGTCCTCCGATCTGGTTCACTCGCAACAAATAACGCTGCAACCAGGCAACACCAACAAAGCATAACAACCTTGTCAAGAAGTTAACGATCTTTGAAATCCGGTAACCGTTCACGGCGAGAGTGCGTGGAGGGGAAGTTATCATTTATCATTTATCATTTATCA
>JAJSAJ010000630.1 GCA_024274855.1 Planctomycetota bacterium
AGTGGTATCGTAATTCGCTCGGTAACGACAAGCACGTTAGCACCCGTCTTCCAGCCAGCCGGCAATTTGGGCTCGGCAATGACGCAACAATTCGTTGTAGTCGGCCGTCTCGATCTCCTGTCCCATCAACTTGATATCGAAATAGCCGTCGTACCCACCAGCACGTAACGCACGAACGATCTCTCCAAGAGGCACTTTGCCGTCACCAAGCGGACACCGATCCTGCTCGCCGTCCGGAGGGTTTCGGCCGTCGCCCAGTTGGACAAACGCCAAGTCGGGGGCAAGTTCAGCCAGACGTTCGATGTTCGCATCGTGACCAAAATAGTAGGTATCGAGTGCCAGTCGCAGGCAGGGATGGTCGACCGCGTGGATCAGATCAGCCGACTCGTCCAAGTCCGTCAAGAACGTCCATTCCCGAGCACACTCGACATGCACCGGCTCGATCGCCAACGTAACTCTGCAACGATCCGCCTCCGGCAACAGCTCGGCCAACGCGTTATTGAGCAACCGCCGCGCATGGCTGTGTGTGTGCCCGGCACGCGCGCCGCTGTAAACCACCAAGCATCCGGCACGCATGGCTGCCGCCAACTGAATCGCTTCCTTGGCATCCGCGACGCTGTCCTTATAGGAACGTCCGTCGCTACCGGTGAACCCACCGGCCCACAAGAGAGCTGAAACGTCCAGCCCTGTCTCCGCAATCAACTCAATGCCCTTCTCTTCACCAAAGTCCGAGATTTTTTGCCGCCAGACCGCAATCCCATCGGCTCCAACCTCGGCATAATGCTGAACATCTTCTTCAAATGACCACCGATAGGTCGTCAGCTCGTTGACCGAAATACCAGCCATCCGTGTTATCCCCTTTCGCGTCCCCATCTAGATCGTTGCAACGGGCAGTCTACTATCAGTTGTCAGTGGAAAGAGTGTGACTCCGCTGCGCTGCCTCTCTCGATGATAAATGAGTAATGTCAAATGACTAATGATAAATGATCACCGTTCACCGAATGTAGGCCGCCGGTTCGCTTCCAAGGGGTCAGACCCATTTTCGGCGACAAGATGCGTTCGCGTAAAGAAACGCTTTCTCCGCCGAAAATTGCGTCAGACCCCAGCGGCGTGAACGGTTACGACAAGACTACAAGTCCATCATACATCGGACATTCGCAACACTGGGGCCTACCGGTCTTCCGCTTCCGAGGACCGACCTGCCGCAGCCGACGCGTTCGACTTAGTCGTTTCCGCAGTTCCGACCAGGTTCCACGCGACCAACCATCGCTGACTTTCACGCTTCATGTGGAAATCATCGTGCAACCGTTTCTCCATATCCGCCAAATGACCCGCTCCATAAAAAATGGCCAAGTGCCGTCGGCCTTCACCCATTTGCTCGCGCAATACTTGCAACGCCCGTTTGTTCCGTTCGGTGATCATCGTTGATCCGTCAGGACCAGAAAAAAACGAAAGCTGCGACTCCAAATCCTCGAACTGCTCGGCCATCAGGCGTTTCAACCGCAGAGCCCGATCCCGTGCGAAAAGGGCCATCAGCCACTTCACATCGTTATTGGACGCCGGCCGCTTGGCCTGAGCCATCATCGATTGCCCCATTATCCGAAAAAACATCTGCATGAAACTCTCGCCACGATCTTTCATACTCTGTGCAAACTCGGCTGGCGACATATCGGCATGGACCATGTTCGACTTGGCATAGTCGATGTGGTCCAGTTGGAACTCAAGCCCCAACACATCCTTCATGACACGCTGCAGCACACTGATCGGATGCGTACTCCGTTTACCTTTCTTGGGAATACGAGCCGTCTTGGGCGCCACCAACTCGTAAAGAACCGCATCATACTGCGTAAACAGCTTGTTCAGTTCCGCATAATAGGCCTTCTCGCCAACGTGGACGACGCCGATCAAATCAACGGTCACCTTGGGTGTGCCCGCCCCGCCGACCACGTAACGCGTGATCGCCGTCTCCAAAGCCAACGGCTGCTTATCCTCGTCTCGCCGCAGTCGCATGAACGCCGATGACTCGTCAGCCTTCGTCGAAACAGATCGCTTCGTGCCAGACTTCTTAGCGTCTGTCTTCTTCGTGGGGCCTTTCTTCAGAACAACCTTTTTCGGGGCACCTTTTTTGGCGTCCGCCGTCTCGGTCGCG
>JAJSAJ010000631.1 GCA_024274855.1 Planctomycetota bacterium
CGACTCACTTCGAGAAATGTTGACGGACGTCTTCGCATTTCAAGGCACTGGAAATCTAACGTCGGGCTTTTCTGATCAGCCGAAACTGTGCAATAGTTGCACACTTCGTTCAGCTGGATCTAGAAATATTTTCTGCCCCCTTTGCCGAAGGATAATCCGAATGGCGTTTCGGGTATCACTGAGCCTGTTGAATCCAAACACGGTTGAGAATTCCCGTGGCGAAATCTGTTGTTTAGATTCGACGCTTGATTTCTGTAATTGCAAAGCGTGTGCCAACCGTCTGCGAATGTCCATTGGCTCAATGCGTGAAAGTACCGTCACCGAAAGATCCCTGTTGTCCAACGAGCGGCTCGAGGTGCGTCACGCACGGTGGCAGCTAGTGGATCTTGCCGATGGCCTGCCGGTCAGCTGATCGGCGCGGGGCCCGAAAGCCGGGACTACCTACTCGGCTTCCACGTCGCTCAAATTAAGGCTGAGGAAGCGATCCGCTCGTGGGCGTTGCCGCTTGCGGCGTTGAAGCCAGCGAGTCGACGATGAACTGTAGCAGGCAGGTTACACCGAGAGCCGCAGGAGCGCCCCAGACGGCTCCGAACGCCAAGCAGAGTAGAAGTTCTTCCAGAACTTGATAGAGTTCTTCCGGCGGCCCGCCGATGGTAGAAATCGCATAAAAGAAACCGACGGCAGGGGTTGGCAACGCCGTCAGGTAGGCTGCCCATAAGCCCAAGATTCGCCGGATTACCGCAATTGAGGTTACAGAAACGGCGATGACCGCGGCAACATACATTCCGCTCCAGCAGCCAAAGAACACTAGGTCCGCAGCCAGAAGGCTTGTCCACACCAAGAACTCCTTCCAACTGGACGACACGCGGCGTTGTGTACCAGCGTCATTCATGATGGGATGATCCGCTTTTTTTATCGCCGAGCGTTTCAGAACATGGGGCGTCTATTGCCCCCCAACTGCTCGCCCCCTGTAACCGTATTGGGGGTCAGGCCTTGTTCTTTGTTGTCCGTGTGATTTGGGATTCGATCGCACGCAGATCTTTTCGAAGGCTTGGTCTTGAAGGCTTCGCCAGTTCCCGGTCGACTCGGCGCGTGAGGTTGCTGACGCTTTCCGGGCGTCCCAGACCAAGCGGCCCCGATAGTTCTCGGAGTGTCGCGGTCGTTAAACGTCTGGCAAGCCATGCCGCAACGGCGCGGGCGATGTGTCCGTTGCCTCGCGTCGAGAGGATGGCCGGAGCGACGTCGTAGTATTCTGTCACGGCGTCAAACACGGACTCTACGTCAATGGCCGCGAGTGCGCGTGCCCGAGGCACCTCGTCGGCAAACTGGGGAGCCCTCATTTCCAGTCGAATTCGCTCGATAAAATCCTTACTACCGAGTAGCCAGCCGTGGGCCGCGCCGGCCAGAGGGTTCTCCGGGGGATGCTCCAGACCTTGTTCAACATAGCGTCGATACGCGGCTGCCGGGTTCGAACCACCGAATTCGCCCTGCCAGGCATCCAAAACCAGATCGTAGCTTACCCAGGGCAACCGTTTGCGTTTATCGCAGTAGCCCGGATAGCTTGACCAAGGCCAATCCCGTGGGTGCCGGACCAAAGGGTGTTTGCCGCGAGTCGGGTTCAGGTGGACATAGCGGCTTACCGACCAGAAATAGCTTTCGTCCTCAACCAATTCGCCTTTGAACCGGCCTTGAAACAAATGCCCCGGACGGC
>JAJSAJ010000632.1 GCA_024274855.1 Planctomycetota bacterium
ACCAGGTGGACTCTGTTCGGTTTGCCGGCCGCATTGTACCGGGCGAGGAATCGGGCACAGACCATCACATCCTCGGCGCGCATGGCGAGGTACGGTTTCTTCAGCATGTAGGCCAGATAAAGCTCCGTCCATTCGGGTCCAATGTGGCCGGCTATACCACCTTTTGGCTGCTTGTGCGACTTTGCGGTCTCGCCGAATCCGCGGATATCAACCGCCAGCACGATGTTACCCTGCCGAGCCAGCTTGTCGATCGGCCCGCCGACGGCCGCGTCGACCTGCTTGCCCTTGTCGTGCAGATACAAGCAGGCGTCGCCGTTGGGTTTGTTGGGCAGAAATGCCAGCGTGGGCAGCCAGATGCCCGGCTCGGGACACAGGATCAGTTTCTCGACGCGGTAGCCGTCGCGTTTCAGCTCACCCACCTTCTCGCACGACGGCTTGGGCAACTCGGGCAGGTTGCGAATACCGGTGATCCGGCGGACTGCCGCCAGAGCCTCTTTCCTGTCGGTGTTTTTCCAGAATTTCTTTCGGACGGCCGAGAGTTGTTTTTCCAAATCGTTGTTGATGTCGTAGGTGGTCCGGGCACCGTCGATCAGCATGACCTGACCGCGCGGAGTGCACCGAGCTTCTTCGTCGGTAAGGATGGCTGGTTCGGTCTCGGTGATGGCATCGTCGATTTTCAATAACCAACGCCTCATCCAGCGGACCGCGCCGACACGAAGTTGGGTCGAGAATCCGTGACGCGAATCCGTCTCGATCAGGTCTACCCGTTCGGCAAAACCTAGCCGGCCGTAAAACCGTTTGGCTTCGCGAAAGCTGGTCCACGATCCGTCGATGGGGAAGAAGTCGTGCGTTGCGGTACACATCAACGTCGGCTTCGGTGCCCGCATCATGACATAGTCGGCGTGCGTAATTCCCCGCGACACTTGCGCGTGGATGTTCTGCTCGGCGTCCTGCGGGCCGCACACTTCCAGCAGCCGACGGGTGCTGGTCAGGTAGCAGCTTGGCGCGGCACATGCGATTCGCTCGTCCAGGGCCATCAGATAGCTGGTGAGCGTACCACCGCCGATCTCCTTCGTCAATACCGTCAAGTCTCCGGCAACTGTCTGGGAGAAGATTGCAAGAACGATCGCGACGGTTGACAGTGAACGAGTCATGGCAAGATCCTGGTGGGAAAGGTGGTGAGTTCTCATACATCATATCGGGCGGCAGGGCCGCCAACCGAACGCGAGCTACCGCTCTGAGCCAAATAGCTCGCTCCCGAAGGTCACTGGAAATCTGTCAATAAGTCAACGATCCTTGAGATTAGTTGGACAGCGTCACTTAGCCAGGAATGCCCTAGCAGTGGTAACCCGAAGCGTAAGCGAGGGAAACCGCCGTAACCCATTGCTTACGCTTCGGGTTACTATTCGGAGCCTGGATGGCGCTGTTCAATTAGTGCTTTCTCAACCCCCCATCTTTAGCCTTGACAAAGCACTAATAATATAGACGTCCCCGCACGGGCCTGCAAACCGCGGCGAGCCCGGGTCGTCGCCAAGAATATCGGAAGTTTTGAACGAATTGCGGGATGGTCTGACACCCCCGTGTCACCGGAAGTGCAATTTACACACACCCATGCGTCGTAAGACCATCTAGTAATAAGGAGGCCCGCACGAAGTCAGAGTGACTGCTTTCACGTCTCAGGATTGCCCGACCGACGCTTTGCAGACGGGCAGCGATTTCGGAGTCCGACTTGTCAAGAATCAACTGCTGGCGATCGCCACGTCGATGAGGGCGGAGAAACACGCCTTAACGCGGGCAATTGCACCAAATGAATCATGCCTTTGTCCGTAACACGTGTCATGGTAAGACGTATTTCGACAAGTTGCCGCATGCCGGTCAGATAGGCGAGCCCAGCGTCCGACACATGCGTATACGACAGATCAAGTTTGTTCATCTTGACCAATCGCCGCAAGTGCAACACGCCCACGTTGGTAATGGGAAGTCCGCGCAGATTCAACTCCCTCAATTCCGCCAGATCGCTTAACGCCGCCATGCCGTCATCGGTCGTTTTCGTTCCCTGCAACCAAAGACGACGCAGTTGATGGAATCCGCCTAGCACCTTTAGGCCGGCATCGCTGACCCCCGGATTGAATCGCAAATCCAAATGCTCCAGTCGCCTCATTTTCGCCAATTGTCGCAGCCCGGTGTCATCAATTTTGGTCGAACGCAAATCGAGATACCTGAGATTGGTAAACTGTCCCAAGCGACTGAGCGCCGCGTTGTCGGGGATTTCAGACACTCTGAAATCGAATCGGCCGCAGATCAGCTGGGGCTGTGTCAGGATTTACTCTTGGGGTTGGGTGGCACTGGTTTCCGGTTTCGCACCAGAAGACCTAGGATTCGCCAATCAATAACTGTCGCACTC
>JAJSAJ010000633.1 GCA_024274855.1 Planctomycetota bacterium
GAAAGATCCCAAGCATCTTATTCCGAGCGGTCCAGCCTTTTTGGGACCTGAATCGGTCAAGGCAATGGGCAAGGCGATCCGAGAAGCGGGCCGACTGAAGATGGACATGGGACTTGTGGTGTCAAGCAGTTGGAACGCGGGCGGCCCATGGATCCAGCCGAAACATGCTGCGATGGGTCTGTTTCGATCTCAGACCTCCGTTTCCGGGCCTCGGCAATTCTCCGAAACACTACCTTTTCCATCCATGCCCAAGACAACTCCCAAAGGCTCCAACGGGCGCCCGCTCTTCGCCAAGGAGATTGCCCTTTTGGCCGTACCTCGGCAAGAACGGCTTCCTGGGCACGAGTTTGTTTTCGAATTGCCTTCTGAACCTCAGGTTGTTGATCACGCCATACTCTACAATACGTTGAGTGACAATGCCGAACGGTATGGACCGGCCCATTTGTTCACCAAGGACTTTTCGATTGCCCTTTCCGACACCTCCAGCAAGCCATCCGACTTTCATGAAGTCCTGAACGAAACGCTCAAACCTGGCATCGAGCCTCAACGGTTCAATTTCAAGCCGACGCGAGCACGTTTTGTCAAATTGACCATCCTTTCCGGATACAACACCAAGTTCGATCGCATCGAACTTGGTGAGTTCGAATTGTACTCGATGGCAGGCATGAACGTTGTCTCGGCATATCACGCTGACGGCAGTCGCACGGGAGCCACACTCGTTTCGTGCACCTCAGCATCCGGAAGCGAGAACGAAACGGCTTGGACCGCTGCGAACATTCACGATCGCGCCAAGTCGGGTCCGGACGGTTCGTGGGCCTCGGATGGGCCGCCGCCGTTACTGATCAAAGACCCGGCATCAATCATCGATCTATCCGATCGCATCGACAGCAACGGGCATCTGACATGGGACGTTCCGCCAGGAAAATGGGACCTTGTCCGGTTCGTTTGCGCGAACACGGGGCAGCGGCTTGCGATTCCGAGCCCAAACTCGCAAGGCCTGGCCATCGATCATTTCAATCCTAAGGCGACCGAGTTTCATTTTCGTACCGTACTGGAACGGTTGCGTAAGGAGATCGGTCCTTTTGAAAAATCGGCATTGAAAATCGCCTATGTTTGCAGTTATGAACTGCGAGGGGCCGCCTGGACGCCTCGGATGTTGGACGAGTTCCAGAAACGACGCGGATATGACATGGCGACCTGGCTGCCGGTCCTATTCGGCTCGATCATACAGTCACCTCAATACACGGCTCGATTCCGTTACGATTATCGCAAGACGCTCGGCGACCTGCTAGTCGATGCGTTCTACAAACGAGCTCGCGCCATTTCGAACGAATACGGTCTGTTGCTTTGTGCCGAGGCCGGAGGCCCGGGGCCGCCGTTGTACCAGGTGCCGGTCGACGCGTTAAAAGCCCTGGGCGCGGTCGATATTCCGCGTGGCGAGTTCTGGATTGGCCACAATGTCTGGGTTGTCAAAGAGACCGCCTGTGCCGCACACATTTATGATAAACGATGGGTCGACATGGAGGCGTTCACCAGCTTTCGACATTGGCAGGATGGCCCTTATCAAATGAAGCCAATCGCCGATCGTGCCATGTGCGGAGGAACCAATCATTTCACGTTCCACACTGGTTCACACAGCCCTCCGGAAGCTGGGAAGCCAGGTTGGGTCTACCACGCGGGCACGCATATCAATCCCCGACTGGCTTGGTGGCCCATGGCTCGCCCACTGCTGACTTACCTGGCTCGATGTTCGTTTCTGTTGCAACAGGGCCGTCCGGTCAGTGATGTCTGCTACTACTATGGCGATCAGGGATTCAACTTCGTACCTCCCAAACACATCGATCCGGCACTCGGCTTCGGCTATGATTACGACGTCACGAATGCCGAAGTCATGCTGACTCGCATGCGTGTTCACAATGGGTGCATCGTTCTACCAAATGAAATCCGATACCAACTACTGGTCTTGCCGGATCGGGACGATATTGACTTGGAAGTCTTACGGAAGATCGAGCATTTTGTCGCCGCTGGTGCGACCGTCATCGGCCCCAAGCCAATTCGTTCCAATGGACTCGGCGACCATGCCGAACGTGATCAAGAGATTTGCTTGCTAGCCAATCGAATTTGGGGGGCGTGCAACGGCAAAGAGGTGAACCACCACACCTACGGCAAGGGTCGGGTCATCTGGGGTTCGGCCCTGCGTGATGTGCTCGCCGCAAAATAAGTTCGTCCCGATTTTCAGTTTGTCGGCACGATGAGTGACACATCGCTCGATTATGTACATCGTCAAACCGATGAGGCCGATATTTACTTTGTTCGAAATGTTCTGGATCGGCCCGAGGATGTCACGTGCACTTTTCGAGTGCATGGTCGAAGCCCGGAGCTGTGGCGGCCCGACATGGGCGACCGAGTCGACCAGCTAGTCTATCGAATCGGCAAGTCCGGCACGACGCTGCCCCTACACCTGGACCCACATGGATCCGTTTTCGTCGTCTTCCGACGCCCCATCCGAGACGATCACATTGTCTCGATCCTCCGAAACAACGAAACCGTTTTTCCATGCGACGGAAAGACCAGCCAATTCACCAACTCCGTTCGAGTTCAGGCGATCCAAGGCGGTCGCTTCACGCTGATCGCATCCGATCCCGGAAGGTATGTATTGGTGTCGGCCGACCATAAGAAAGTCAAAGCTACGATCCCCGAGTCTGCCCCATCGGTAACCGTAAAAGGACCTTGGCAGGTTGCGTTTCCCCAAGGATGGGGCGCCCCTTCGTCGATTAAACTAGCCAAACTAATTTCGTGGTCGGAGTATCCGAACCCCGGGGTTCGGTACTTCTCGGGAATTGCACGGTATGAGAAAGAGTTCACAGCCTCGGCCGCCGCGGCGCAACCCGATCGTCGACTGACACTCGATTTGGGAGAAGTCCATTCGGTGGCCGATATTTGGTTAAACGGCAAACACCTTGGCCTCCTATGGCAACCACCTTACGAAATCGACATCACCGATTCGGTCCAGGTCGGCAAGAATCACCTCGTTATCAAGGTGGCCAATACATGGTCCAATCGGCTGACCGGTGATGCGCGGACACCAAACGCCAAACCATACTGTAATACGAACATGCAAAACGCCCTGACGTGGCAAGTGCCCTGGAACGACGCTCCGCTGCTGCCGTCCGGCCTACTTGGCCCCGTTCGCATCATCAGCAAACGACAAGTCACTGTTGAATCCCGATGAGTCTTGCCAGAGAGTAAGAATTCGCCAATCAATAACTGTCGCACTCTTCCGCGTACAGACCCCCATGGGCTCGCCCCATGGGTGAATCAGTCTCGCAGCTAAGGAGGATCGCCGCACGAACGCCCCCCAGTAAACGCGACAACAATTGATCTGCCGGTCCTAACGGCAATATGTCACTGAAATGCATGTCCAC
>JAJSAJ010000634.1 GCA_024274855.1 Planctomycetota bacterium
AGGGGTTTGTGGTTGAATGACAGCCGCCGCGCTGGTGATGGCTCGCGAATCGGGCCATGACAAGAACCGTCCACCAAGTCATCACTTTCCACCCGGCGGCACGCCTCGTTCGTATCATGCTCGATACTCCGCTGACGAGCATGCCTGGTTACGTCTTCTCTTTGCAGGAGTTCGTACCGATGTCACGATTCGTTTTGTTGGGACTCTGGTCCGTGATCGGCTGGGCATTCTGCGCATCGGCAATGGACCAGTCGCCGCTCAAACCACCCTATGAACGGCTTCTCGAGGGCCAGGACGCCGCCACGGCAAAACAGCTCGATGCCCAAGCGAATGCCGCGGAAGTTGCCGGGCATTGCGACGAGGCCCTTCGGCTGCGAAGTGAACTGCTGGCGCTTCGGACGCGCGTGTAAGGCAAGAACCACTGGGAAACCATCACCGAGCGCTGGAATCTCGAACGCGTCCGAAAGATCGCTGCACTCTCTCCGGAAAAACAGGCCGGTTGGCGAAAAATACGCAAGGCACAGTCGGCCGCGAATCAGTATGAAGCTCAAGGCTTGGCCGCGAAGGCGGAACCGCTGCGCAAAGATTACCTTCAGTGGTGTCGCGACATTTTCGGCGAACACCACCTAGAAACGGTTCTCTGTTTCAACGTGCTCGGTAACGACTTGAATGCACAGGGGAGATACGCCGAAGCGCAAGTGCTGTATCAAAAAGCTCTCGATCGTTCCCGCGAGGTTCTCGGCGAGAAGCATCCAATCACTGCTGGGATCTACGGAAACCTTGGCCTCAACCGGATTCGTCAAGCCAAATATGCGGAAGCGCAATTACTAGGCCAAAAGAGCCTGGACATTCGGCTTGAAGTTCTCGGCGAAAACCATCCTGATGTTGCGACAAGTTACGACCGCATCTGCCTTAATCTCAAGAAGCAGGGCAAATACTCCGAGAGCCAAGAGTTCTACCAGAAAGCACTTGATCTTCGGGTTCACATTCTCGGACCTCGACATGCCGATACGGCCACAAGCTACAGTAATCTCGCTTGTAATCTCGATGCGCAAAACAAACGCACCGAAGCGGAGTTATTGCATCGAAAAAGCTTGGCGATTCGACGTGAGATTCTCGGCGACACGCACCCAGACACGGCCGCAGCCTTCAACAATCTCGCCTGCAATCTCGATGCGCAAAACAAACGCGTCGAAGCCGAGTTGTTGCATCGGAAAAGCTTGGCGATCCGGCGCGACGTTCTCGGCAACAAGCACCCTTATACGGCCACAAGCTACAACAACCTTGCCAGCAACCTCGACGCGCAGGGCAAGTATGCCGAAGCTGAGCCATTGTTCATGGAAAGCCTGACGATTCGACGTGCCACGTTGGGTGAAAGGCATCCGAAAACGGCCATCAGCTACAACAGCACTGCGTGCAACTTGTTCAAGCAAGGCAAATATGCCGAAGCGCTGCCACTATTCGAGAAAGCACTGGATTCTTTACGTCTCATCCTTGGAGACAAACACCCTCGCACCATCACCAGCTACCGCCATCTTGCTATTGACCTTGGAATGCAGGGCAAATACGCCGAAGCGCAACCTATTTTCGAGCAGATCCTAAAACTTCGTCTCGAGCTATTCGGCAACAAGCATCCCAACACCGCCCAAAGCTGCAACGATGTTGCCACCAACCTGACCAACCTTCACAAATACGCCCAAGCCCAAACGCTTTACCAACGAGCACTCGACGTCAACCGTGAATTGCTTGGCGAAAAGCACCCGCACACGGCCACGAATTACAGCCAACTTGCCACCAATCTGGCCAAACAGGGCAAATTCGCCGAAGCCCAGCCGCTTTTCGAGAAGGCCCTGCATATTCGCCTCGAAGTCCTCGGCGAAAAGCATCCGGACACGGCGACAAACTATCACAACATTGCGGTTAACTTGTCCAATCAGAACAACTTCGCGCAAGCCAAACCGCTGTTCGACAAGGCGTTGGCGCATTACCTTGCACTTTTCGGCAAGAATCATCAAACCACAGCTCGGTGCTATCTGGACGTTGCTCGAAACCTGATCGCTCAGCACCATTACGAGGACGCGCATCAATTATTGGTCCGGGCCGCAGCCTCGTATGAAGCGGCTCGCCTTCGCATAACCAGGACGGGAGTGGACCGTGCCGTGTTCGGCGCGGAGGGGTCTCCCTATCCGTTGCTGGCCGCAATGGAAGCCAGGCATCCGTCGCCGTTCGCCGCATGGCAAGCCGCCGAATCCGACCTGGCACGAGGTCTGAACGACGAAATGGCGGCACGCCGAGGCGCCGCGCTGACGGACGCCGAACGCCAACAACACACCGAACTTGCCACCCGCCTCAAGGCATTGCGGCCGCGCATCATGCGGCTCGTATCCAAACAGAATCCCTCGGACACGGAAACGAAAGAACTGTCCGAACTGCTTGCCGAACGATCGGAACTCGAAGACCAATTGGCCACATTGTCTGTTACACTCAGCCGGCGCCAGTCCGCATCGCTGACTGAGATTCAGTCTGCGATTCCAGACGATGCGGCCCTGGTACTGTGGATAGATGCAAGTACCACCGGCTTGCAAGAGCACTGGGGATGCGTGGCTCGTCGAACCGGCGCCCCGGCTTGGATCCCGCTGACAGGAACCGGCACCGGTGGAGCTTGGACAAATGGCGACCAGACATTGCCCAACCAATTGCGCACCGCGTTGGCTCATGGCGATGTCGGCGCAGAGAAGATCGAAACGCTGGCCAAGCAATTGTATGCTCAGCGGCTGGAACCGTTGGCAGCGCGTCTGGACGGCGTACAGCGGCTTTATGTCATTGGCACCAACCAAATGGCTGGTATTCCCGTCCAGCTGCTTACCGACCGATACACGGTCAGCTACCTGCCATCCGGTACGTTTCTGGCCCGACTGAAAGACAAGACACGGCCCAAGAACCATTCATTGTTGGCGCTCGGGGATCCGGTTTTCAAACGCCCCGGCGACTCGCCCAACACGTCCCAGGCACTGCCGCCGAGCGGATTGCTTGTCACCATGGTGGCTCCCAACGGCAGTGCGGCCACAGCACAGCTGCATCCGGGCGACGTGCTGTTGTCGTATGCGGGCATGAAACTCGGCTCGATCGAGAATCTCGGCGACGCCATGAAAGCGTCTGCACAGACCCAACAAATCCCCGTTACCGTTTGGCGCGACGGCAAGACTCTTGCGCGCACGTTGCCCCCGGGACGTCTAGGCATCTCCTTGGCCCGCGACCCGGCTCCGCAAGCACTGGCCGACCGGCGCAAAACGCAGGAAATGCTATTGGCCGTGCGAGGCGGCGACTGGCAAGAATTGCCGGGAACGCGCATCGAACTGGCAGAAGTGGCCAAGCTGTTTGGGCAGGATGCCACGACGCTGCTCGATTCATCAGCCAGCGAACAAACACTTGACGTGTTGCGCAGCCAGGACGACTTGGCAAGCTTTCGCTATTTGCACTTCGCCACGCACGGTGCGGCGAACAACGTGCAGACCATGGAATCGGCTTTGATTCTGTCGCAGGACGCCGTTCCGGAACTCCCGATGCCAGATGCAGGAAAGCCGCTGATCGATGGACGGTTATCAGCACGCGAGGTGCTGAAGTTCTGGCGCTTGGATGCGGAATTGGTCACGCTGTCGGCGTGCGACACGGCTCTGGGACGTGCCGGGGGCGGTGACGGCATGCTGGGGTTTGCACAGGCGTTCCTGGCAGCCGGCAGCCGGGCCGTCTGCCTGAGCTTATGGAAGGTGGACGACAGTGCAACCGCACTGCTGATGGGACGGTTCTATCAGAATCTACTGGGGCAACGCCCGGAACTGGACGGCCCCATGCCGAAAGGAGCCGCACTGGCCGAAGCAAAACGGTGGTTGCGCGACCTGTCGGCCGAAGAGGCGTTGAAGCTGACAGCCACAGCGACCACGGGCGTGGTCCGCGGCAGCCGTGGCAAAGGCGAGATGTTGCAACTGGTTGTACCGGCAACCGGTGCAACCCAATCGAAGTCGAAACGTGCAAAACCGTTCGCCCATCCACGCTACTGGGCCGCATTTATTCTCATTGGAGATCCCAACTAAGGCGGGCTTCGCCCGGAAGGCTTCAGACGCAGTTAGAAAACGTATGCCGCTTCATCTGGACTCTTGCGAGTCCAGCTACACTCTTGCGAGTCCAGCGACGAATCGACTCAAAGACTTGACTGGATTACAATACAGTTTTGGCATTAAGTTACGAAAGCAAGAGCAAGATCCATGGCTGCTGCCGACAAACGACGTGCTGTATCGGGTGCCGTTGATGCATTGTGCGACCGGTTCGAAAACGAACTGAAAAAGGGAACGCGTCCGGCACTCGAGTCGTTCTTGCGCGACACCGGTTCAGAAATGGCAAAGGCCCTTCCGGAATTGATCGCCCTGGAGTTTGAGTACCGCATTCAGGCGGGTGAATCGATCACTGCGGCAGACTATTTCAGCCGGTTCCCCCAGCTGAGAACCGATTCGTCCCTGGCTTTTCGGCTGGTAGAGATCGAATTTCGCGCCACAAAAAACCGCGATCCGCAAACAACCGAAGCGGCGTTCATGGCGCGTTATCCGGACCTCGCAGCATCCCCCAAATGGCAGGACGGGCCGTGGGCATCAGCACCTTTGCTGGAAACGCGATCGGTCTTGGTTGCACCGCCTGACACACATGCCGGGACGCAACAATCCGTGAACGACCCGACCGGCTTCCTCAAACAGTTGCTCGGAGCTCCGGAGCGTCCGGGCGACCTGGGACAGCTTGGCGATTACCAGGTTCGCAGCATGCTCGGAGCAGGAGGCATGGGCTTTGTCCTGGAGGCGGAAGACCTGACGCTCGGCCGCATGGTGGCGATCAAACTAATGCGACCCGAGATCGCTTCCAAGCCACATTCGAAAGCAAGATTCCTGCGCGAGGCGCGCGCCACGGCCGCCGTCGAGAACCCTCGAGTCGTTGTTATCCACCATGTAGGACAATGGAAAGACACTCCTTTTTTTGTTATGCCGCTGATGGCCGGACAGTCGCTCGGCAAACGCATGAATGACGGCCCCGCCGTTTCCTTGGCGAACGCGGTTCGATTCACGCGCGAAGCGGCCGATGGCTTGGCGGCCGCTCATGCCAAGAACCTGATCCATCGGGACATCAAACCGGACAATATTTGGTTGGAGAAAACCGCTGAAGGAACGCACGTTCGTTTGCTGGATTTCGGCTTGGCTCGCGCTGACGACTCGGAGCCGTTGACGCAACTTGGCACCGTCGTCGGGACACCGCACTACATGTCCCCCGAACAGGCCGCCGGGCGACCGCTGGATCAACGATCCGATCTATTCAGCCTCGGATGCATCTTGTACGAGCTGCTGACCGGCCAAAAACCATTTTCCGGATCCTCACTCATGGCCGTGCTCGCTTCCTTGGCAAATGACATCCCACCGCCACCCCGAGAAAAGACAACAGAGATTCCCGAAGCACTTTCCGCACTGACGATGCGGATGTTGGAGAAAAAAGCGGACGATCGACCACCATCCGCGGCATCCGTATCAACCGCGCTTAGACAACTCGAACAGCAACTCGGCGCCATGCCCACAGCACAGATCGCCGGAGACGCCAAGACACCTACTCACGCTCATGTATCGCGTTCTTCGAAATGGGCGTGGGGCGTGATTGCCGTACTTGTCCTTGGCATCGTGGGCTGGATCGGGTTCGCCAGGATAAACCGTCATGCCACGGACGAGACTGCGGACTCCAGCGGTTCAACTGTGGCTGCACGGGATACCAAGAACTCGGCGTCTAACATCCCGGCACCTGTCGCACACGACGCGCTGCGAGTCAACGGAATCGAAGTGAACCATTTCGCGCGCACCCCGGAAGGAGATATTCCACGGGGCAAACTCGGAACGGAATCATTTCGGC
>JAJSAJ010000635.1 GCA_024274855.1 Planctomycetota bacterium
GCGTCCGGACAGGTTCGCGGCGAACGACGCGGCGGTCAGGCCTTCGCGCGAAGCGCTCTCGACCAGGATATGCTGGACATCGCGGTACGTCAGGTTCGGGTTCGCCTCGAGCATCAACGCGACGACTCCGGTGACGACGGGCGAGGCCGACGATGTGCCGTTGAACGAGTACGTATAATCGAAGATCGTCGATCCATTGTTGCCTTGAATGTCGGTGGTTGTTGTTCTTTCTGGTTCTGGTTGACCCGTAACAACACCGCCACTCGACGTGGCGGCGATCAGCAACGCGGCCCCCGGATTGCTGTACGCGGCGACCGCTCCGTCATGCCCCACGGCGGCGACGGTGACCACTCGGCGGCTGTGACCGTAGTCCCAGTTGTAGTTGACATTGCCGCCCTCGGCGCGGCTGTTGCCAGCCGCGAAAACGAAGACCGAACCCAAGCCGCCACGCCCATTCGTAACACTTTCGGTTATCGCGTCGGCTCGATCGGGTACGTCCCCGACCGTCTCGTCGGCATCCAGGCCGCCAGACGACGGGAGTCTGGCGATCCCCCAGCTGTTGTTATAGACGTCTATCCTGGTGCCATCGAATCCTTGGCTGCCGGCGGCGGTCTTGACCGTATTCCACGTTAACGCGGCGGCAGGCCCGCCAGGATCGCTTGTCTCTCCCGCGTTCGCCAGTATCCGCAAACCGCCAACCGTGGCGTCCGGCGCCACACCGGTCGTTCCTACTGAATTGTCGCCAATGGCGCCGGCGACACCGGCCACGGACGTTCCGTGCGAGCTGGGCGTGGTGCCCAGTGGATTACCGTTGTCCGTATTGCTGACGAAGCCCCAGCTGGCCGCCAGATCGACATTCAGATCGGGGTGCGTCAGATCGGTCCCGCTGTCGACCACGCCGATTGTAACCCCCTTGCCCGTGATGCCCTGCTGCCATGCCGGTTCCACATTGATATCGAGACCAGGGGTTCCGCCCGTCTGACCGGCGTTGGTCAGGTGCCATTGTGCGGCATAAAGCGGATCGTTCAGCAGGCTGGTTGTCGTCTCCGGCGTGCGATAGACCGGATAGGCGTCGACCACATCGGGCGAGCGCATCAGCCGCCAGGCGGCAAACTGCTGGGCGCCGGCCGACCACCGGTTTCCCGACGGCAGCCCGGGCCTGTGAGCGCTGCGGTCGAACCCACGTCCCATGGCCGCATGCCGTTGCTGCCGGACCCATCGAGCAACATCGCGAGCCGATTGATGGCGTGATCGGTCCTGATCGGCTTTCCAGATGTTGATGTTCCGGGACAGGTTCTCGTAGTGATACTCGTGCGTATAGCCCAACTCGCTGGCCGCCTGCTGCGAGTCGACACCGGGTGCCAGCTCGACAATGAACTGGCCTTCGAACGTCTGGCCTCGGGTAGGTGTTGTCCGTTGATGCGGAGAAATGATCTCTGTGTCGGGTGTGGCAAGCAGCACACCGGTGCCGAGCAACGACGGTGCGGCCGGCTCAGGGTTGTCAGGTTTCGGGTGGCGGTTGCCGCGCGAGCTCTCGCCCTCGGCTTTCGATTCGGATGCCTGACGCAATGGTGGCGCGGACCGAATCGCCTGACCGTTTGGAAATCGGACGACCGAACCGGACGATCCGAACGCGGCGGCTTGCCGAGCAGGCAGCTTCTGAGTAGGTGATGTATCCTGAGCGCCTGCGAACGTCGTGCTGGTGTCGACCCGGCCGGCCCCTGCCCTGCCCGCCGTGGAATCGCGTGTGGCCGCCGGACCGGCCGACTCGAGCGAATCGGTCGGCAAGTCGAATTCGGAAACCGAATCGAAATAGGTCGAGCGGAATGCGTGAAGACTGGTCGCACGTGCGTTGCCGACCATCTTGCCCTGCGACACTATCTTGTCGTGCAATACTGCCTTGTCGTGCAATACTGTGTCTTGGAACGGATGCACCGGCTGGAACGCAAGCCAGGCGCCTTCGCCCTGTGCCAACTGGGACGCGGAATCCGCTTGCAGGAACTCACGGCGTGCCGCCGCGCGATGCGCGTCCAGCTGCAGGTCGTCGTCCAGCAAGGACTCGATCGCAGACGTCTCGTCGGGCAAGACCAGCAGCGAGGCGGCGAGCCCCAGACCCATCATGCTTAGCGGTGCGACACGCTTCTCAAGAGTCTCGTGCAGCAGACGACGATGCCGTTTGGGAGGCTTTTTCATGGAGCTTACTCGTTGGTGGCTGGGAGTTTGTCACGCTGAACGGGTACGGGAAACGCCATTTACGGGGCCGCGCGACCCCCCGAAGTGATTGGAGATAGTAGTGGTTATAACGAATGCCCATCGCCATTTCAACAAAAAAGACTCGATTGACGGAGTAGCGGGGGGAAGAGGGGGCAGAATGATTAGTTGCAGAATAATTGGGAAGAGAAGAGATTGGCAGGAAAATAGAGGGCAGGAATATTGATTGCAGAAATATTAGGAGAAGACGGCCGGAGATGTGAGAAAGGAATTGAAAAACTCTGGGTTCTGAGACGAATCCCAGCAATTTGTCGGAGATCGCGATGCCTATCTTACGGCCGATCCTTTTGTTGGTTGCCCTTTGCCGTAACAATCGATTTGCCAATGATGCTGCAGAGCTGGCGAGTTTCGTCCAGTAGCGGCGAGATTCGCGGTTCTGGCAACAGATCGGCTTTCAGGATCAACTTGATCCACGTGCGAGATTCGCGAAGTTCCTTCAACGCGATTCCCAACTTGTGAGTGAAGTCGCGTTTGCTCTCGGCGGCACAAGCCTCGGCGTAATTGGGAGCTGGCGACGTGCCACTGCGAACCAGTTGCCCCGCGACATGTCGTCCTAGCCGCGTATTCGGCAATGCGTCAACGACTTTGCCGACACGTGCGGCAAAGTCCAGCAGCCGATCTTCAAGCTCTTCGGGTTTTCGAGCCATCTCAATCACCTCCGGAAGTTACCGCGGGCAGGTTGCTTTTCACACTACAGATCTTTGTCCCTGACACAGACGCGCCAATCGTGCCCTCTTTCTTGCCTTCATTTTGCAATTTTCACTTTGCAATTTTCACTTTTCACTTTTCAATCTGGCTCTTCAATTCTGGCTCTTCAACGCGATCGGAGCGTGCACGAATCCCGACGGAATCCGGTCTCCGGCCTGCAGTCGTTGGATCAGATCTTTGTCCCTGGCACAGACGCGCCAATCGTGCCCTCTTTCTTGCCTTCATTTTGCATTTTTCATTTTTCAATTTTCAATTTTCACTTTTCACTTTTCACTTTTCAATTTTCACTTTTCACTTCTGGCTCTTCAATCTGGCTCTTCAATCTGGCTCTTCAATTCTGGCTCTTCAATTATCAGTCTTGGCTGGTAGGCCGCTCAGCGCCCCAACCGAGCACCGTATTTCACGACCAGTCGAATTGGACGCACCAGCCAATAAACGGCCGACGCGTACCGCGGAACCTTCACCAGACGCCAATCA
>JAJSAJ010000636.1 GCA_024274855.1 Planctomycetota bacterium
GGTCTTGCTGGCCGGATTGCTCGCCTATTCGCGAGCTGGCTTTGCACTGATTCTGTTGGCATCCGGCACAATGACTTACTTGCTGGCTCGCAACGGGCGTTTGGGCAGTCGCCCCTGGCTGGTCCCTGCCGTCGTCGGTGGATTGCTGGTAGTCGCACTGGCCATCTACGGCATCAAACCGCTGGCTGGCGAACTGAAAACGGTGCTCCAGCCGCAGTCTCTGAAGCAACTGACCGCCGACCGCACTCTGGTATGGCAAGCGGCCTGGCAAGCGTCCTCGGAATTCTCGTTGGTCGGTACCGGGGCCGGAACCCATTCGGTCGTCTACCCAATGTACCTGAGCCAATATGTGCCGGTTCTGTTCACTCATGCGGAAAGCGGATACCTGCAGGTTTTGGAAGAGACGGGCGTCCTCGGACTGGGATTGCTGCTGGTTGCCATAGCAACGGTTGCCAACTGGTGCCGTCTGGCTTGGCTGCGCGCCGATAACCAGGAGACTCGGCTTTTCGCCGGTGTAATTGCCGTATCGCTGACGATCAGCATGCTACATGCGGTCGTCGATTTCGTCTGGTATATCCCGGCGTGCATGACCATGACCGTCGTTCTGGCCGCCTGCGCATGGCGTCTGAGCCAAAACCCCGTCAACAACCCCGTCAATAACCCCGTCAATAACCCCGTCAATAACCCCGTCAACGCCAGCGATTTCCGTTCGGTCGTTACCGGTTGGTGTGGCCGGTCGGTCGTGCTGGCATTGGCGACACTTCTGGTCATGATCGCGATTGGCGATGCGATCGCGCCGGCCCGGGCCGCTCGGTATTGGGACCATTTTCTGCGTTTAACGGCGATCGCTCAGCGCGAGGCTCCGCCAAGTGAGCTGATTCCGATCGACCTGGGTGTTTCGGCGGTCGGGGATGATCGAACGAAGACGGATCGATCGGAACGGCGAGTGGCTGAGATGCTTCGATCGCTGAGGAAAGCTGTTTCCGCAAATCCGTGGGATGCCCGTATCCATAGTCGTCTGGCCGCACTGCACCTGCAATGTTTCGAGTTCGCTCAGCAACGTTCCCTGAATCGCATGGATTTGGCACAGATTCGCGACGCGGCGTTACTGTCGGATTTCCCAACAGTCGTCGCTCAGAATCAATGGTTGACTCGAGCGATCGGGGCCAACCGGCAGCATCTGGATGCTGCATGGCGGCACGCGCGAAGTGCTGTTCGATTATCGCCCCTGCAGGGCGAAGCGTATGTGTACCTTGCCCAACTGGGGTTCCTGACTGGCGGAACCGTCCAGGCGAAACGCGATTGCCTTGACCAGGCACTGACAGTTCGGCCCTACGATGACGCGGTCTTGATGGCCGCGGGCAGCGAATGGGCGTTGGAGGCCGATGTCGACCGCGCGATTCGATGCTGGGTCCGCCTGTTCCAACATAAGAATCGCTATCGCCAACAGATCATCGCGTTGTTACTGCCGCGCGTACCGGCTGAGTTCTTTCTCCGCACCTTCCAGCCGGATCTTCCCACGGCATACCAGATCTGGAACTATTGCCAAAAAACGGGGCTCGAACAGAAATCGGTTGCGGCCGGCCGTTATTGGTTGACGCAATTCGGGAAATGTCGTGCCCAGGATCCGCAACGCGTCGATGGAGATACGTGGTATGCAGCCTATGAAATCCACGACCGGCTAGTCGAACCCGAGGCCGCGTTAGCCAGTCTGCAATATGCGGTTGCGGCATCGCCAAATGATTTCACAAGACATCGAACGCTAGCCGGCGAATTGCTGAAACGAGGCATGTACTCCGACGCGAAACAACACCTGCAATGGTGCCTGCGACGCAGGCCTGACGACGGACAACTTCGGCACCAACTGCTGCTCGCGGCTCGCCATTGAGACGCGTTTCCTGCACCGAAGGTGCCATCGGTCACATCTCTCTACACCGAACATTGCTCGTTGTGGTTCGTAGTCCGTAAAGTTGTCGGCGACAACCGGAATACCCGGGGGCTCTACACCGAAGTTTACGCAGCGGTCAGCAGTTGCTTGCGAGTCGGTATCTCGTCTTGCGAGTCGGGCTGGTCGGTGATCGCCATCGCGGGCGTATCGGCGGACACGGCCGGCGGCCACATGGGAAGGGGCGGGGTGGTGGCCAGCGGCTCGACGGTTCGGCCAATTCGATCGCGAATCAGACACGCAACGGTACGCAGTAAGATGTGGCAATCACCAATCAGTGTCTGTTGCTGAACGTAGTCGACATTCAATCGCAGCTTGTCCGGAAGGATCTGTTGGATATATAGCTGCTCGGGATCAACCGATTTGGTCAGCAGACTTTCTTCATTGCGATAACGCAGCGTCGCCAGATCCGTTAGCCCGGGTCGCACCGAGAAAATTACCCGGCGTTGGGCTTCGGGGAAATGGGCAACGAAACGCGGGACCTGTGGCCTTGGACCCACCAGGCTCATTGTGCCTTGCAGTACGTTCAACAGTTGTGGCAATTCGTCCAGCTTCGTCTTGCGAAGAAAATGTCCAAGCGGCGTGATTCGCGGGTCGTCCGACGCGGTGACCTGCGGACCATATTCGGCGGTACCGGCCTCCATCGTTCGGAACTTGTAAATGTAGAACGCGTGACCGTGCCGCCCAATGCGCAGCTGACGGAACAGGACCGGACCAGCAGATGACAGCCGTACGCCAATCGATACCACGGCCAGCAAGGGGCTGAACAGCAGCA
>JAJSAJ010000637.1 GCA_024274855.1 Planctomycetota bacterium
CACATCATCGAGCGTGTCGGCCCGGCCGGAACTCCCTTGTTGAAAAACGATGACGGACAAACCGTCGCTTGTGCCGGGAAACTCGGCAGTGGCAAAGTGATCAGCACGGGGCTGGCACTTGGGATGCCCAACGGTCGAACCGCGGTTCAACCTCGCGGGGCCGAACGAAAGCTGCTGGAAGCCTTTCTGCGTTGGCTTACACCGGAAACGCCACTGGAAACACGAGTGAGCCGGCTTCTGTCATCGCCAAGACTGGTCGTCTCACCGTCCGAAGCATTTGTAGCTGCGGGATTTCCCGGTACGTTTCGAGTTGCGGTCGGTTGCCCGAAAGGCGAGGAGATTCAGGTCGACTGTCCGGGCTGCAAAGTGACCGATCGGCAGGCGACCGGAACCGGTTTGCAAGGTCGTCCCGCTGTTCGGACTTTCATCGTGTCCGCCAACACAACCGCGGGAGACAACGCGGATCTGAAAATCGCATTACGGGTTGGCGTGGGGGCCAAATGGTTGCATAAGTCTCTGCGAATCCGAGCCGTTTACTGCAAACCACCGCGAGATGAAGTCCGTGGCGTCTGGCTGCATGTGCGTAAGGACCGGCACCCCAAGGACGTGATGCCCGAATTGAAACGTCTCGGGATCAACATGGCCGTACTGCGCATTGCGGGCGGCACCGCCGCATTCTACGCATCCAAAGTGCAACCCGATATTCAGGATCCGCTCGCTCCGGATGGTGATTGGCTCGCCGAAGCAGTCAAGCACGCTCACGCCAACGGAATCGCTATTCATCCGTATGTCAATAATTGCGTGGTCGAAGGGCGAACCAGTGTGCAGACTTTGGCTCGCCTCCGCGCCGCAGGACGTCTGCAGGAAGATCCGGACGGCAACCCGATCAACTGGTTCTGCCCGTCACAGGATGTAAACTTCGAGGCAATGGAGCGGCCGATGATTGAGATTGTCAGTCGCTATAAAGTCGATGGGATTCAGTACGACTTCATTCGCTATCCGGATTCGTCCGGTTGTTTTTGCGCAAAATGCCGGCAGCGATTCGAGCAGGAAACCGGGCGGGCGGTTGCACATTGGCCGGGCGACTGCATAGACGGGTCTCGCCACAAAGAGTGGGTGGAATTTCGGTGCGGACGAATTTCGGCGCTTGTCCGGCGCATCTCGACGCGCATTCGCGAAGTGGCACCCGACGTGAAAATCAGTGCGGCCGTTTTTCGCGACTGGCCGGACTGCCGTGAGAATAACGGGCAGGACTGGGTGCGGTGGTGCCGTGAAGGGTGGCTCGATTTCGTCTGCCCAATGAACTATACGCTCGATGCCAAGATATTTGCCGAGCGGGCACGGGTCCACCGCCGTGCATTGCCCGACCGGTTCCCACTGGTCGAGGGAATTGGTATTGCCAGCGGAGCAGGTCGCATGCAACGCCCCGAGGAATTGGCCGTACAGATCATGCTGGCCCGCCAGGAAGGTGCATCGGGATTCGTCGGATTTGCCTACGTTCCGAAACACACCTTGGCCTTATTCAGGCCGCTGACCGAATGGATGGATGCGAAATCGGCCGGCCGATGACCGGCGGAACGCTTAGGATTCGCCAAACAATAATTGTCGCACTTTTCCACGTACAGACCCCCATGGGCTCGCCCCATGGGTGAATCAGTCTCGCAGCTAAGGAGGATCGTGCGCTCGGCTGCCCTGTGGCTTGAGAGACTTTGGTTACCACGGCCCGCAAGCCCGTGGGGGACCGGGACCGATGCATCGTCCCCCAGTAAACGCGACAACAATTGATTCGCCGGCCCTTAGTGCCGTGCCTGCAGGCTCTCGGCTCTCCAGCCTTTTCCGTGGGGACCCGGGATGAAAAAAGGACGGAATTACCCATCTCAAGGCTCCTCGCTCCCAAAGACAGTCAAACGAAACACGTCCCCCCTTCGGCCGGATGTAAAGATGAACCGGTTCTACCGATTCTGACGAATACACGTCGAACTCATGCGAGTTGAATCGTAGTGATGTTGCAGATTGACACGATTCGAGCGAATCGTCTGGTCGAAACAATACCCGGGAATCTGTCCATGGGGCACATTCTGCGTTCGTAGGCTGGGCAGATCGTTTTGCGTGTAACGGAGTGTCGTTGATGTCTCTCAGATGCAACCCATGGGGATTGGCCGCCGTTCTCATAGTCGGAACATCGCTCGGCAACGCCCAGGAATATACGGCAGCCACTTTTCCGGTGGCGCAGCAATCACCACGGCGGTCGCCCGGCGACGAGCTGAACTTCCTAAGAGAGCAGATACACGAGCAGGAAATGCGGCTTCAACGGCTCGAAATGCGGTCGGGACCGTTCAGCACAGCGGCGATGACGTCGAGGGCTAGCGAAAGCGAAGAGGCAAAGAATCCTTGGGTAGCCGCGTTGGCCAAACCGACCCGGAAGTGGTCGGGACGAGTTCATTTCGACTACTGGCCATTTCCAACCAATTCCGCTTTGCCGAACAATCTGGAGACCGGTGACACCAACACCGGCCCACGCGACTTCATCGGTTTTCGCCGACTGCGGTTCGGCGTCAAGGGGGACGTCACCGCAACGATGCTCTACAAAATCGAAATGGACTTCGCGGACCCCGAGTCACTCGTCTTCAAAGACGCCTATCTGGGATGTACCGAGCTCCCCTATCTGCGAACCGTCCTGCTAGGAAATCAGAAACGCCCCTACGGATTGGACCATCTGAGCAGCAGCCGGTACACGGTCTTCATGGAGCGGCCGTTGGGGCTCGAGGCCATTGTTCAAGATACTCGGCGGGTGGGTCTCCAGTCGTATGGTTTATCGGAAAACAAATCCTGGAATTGGCGTTATGGCGTCTTCATCATGGACGATCTGGCTAAGACCGGCCATCAGCGGACCGACAATTACCAGCCGGAAATCGCAGGCCGCCTTGCCAACACGATCTGGTATGACGAAACATCAACTGGCCGTGGTTACGCACACTGGGCCATATCCGGTTCGGCCGCATTTCCCGGCGGTAGACCGGATGCTAGGTTTCTCACGCGTCCCGAGGCGAGAACTTCCCGGAAATGGTTCGACACGGGAGTAATCGCGGGGGGGGATAGCTACCAAATGATTGGTTTTGAGGGAGTTGTCAACGTCGGCGCACTGCAAGTAGTCGGCGAATACCAGCACGTCGAACTGCAACGCCAGCAAAGATCAGCGTTGCAATTTGGTGGCGGATACCTTTACGTTGCCTACTTCCTGACCGGCGAGCACACACCGTGGGAACGAAAATCCGGAACGATTGGTCGTGTCCATCCGCTCGAGAATTTCTTCGTCGTCAAACAATATGATGGGACGCGTGGTATCGGCCGTGGAGCATGGCAGTTGGCCGCACGCTATTCGTACGGAGACTTTACCGACGAAGACATTTTCGGTGGCGTCGGCAACACTTTCACACTTGGCCTGAACTGGTGGTGGACGCCCTATTCTCGCATGCAATTCAACTACATCCATGGCAATATCAGCGAACGGGTCGTCGCCGGCGCTCCAGAGACATCGGGCGATTACGATATGTTCGGAACGCGGTTCATGGTCGACTTTTGAGAGGCTACAACAGACCCACACGCGGCGGTGCGTTTGAGTCTCCCGGCCCATTTCGATAGAAGATTTCGTGACCGGTTTCGCAATTGGAACTCGGCCAACATGGAGAGATGATATGCGTTTCCAAATGATCACCGTCATTGCAACTCTTTCTGTTTTCGGCGCAACGGTGCCCGAGATCCACGCAGATTTGTTCCGTAACCGCGACAACTGCCACGTCACATGCCCTCATTGCTCATCTCCCTGCAGACCGGTCGTACACAAGGAGAACGAAACCAAACACTGCTGGGGTATTCAATGCAAGACCATCTGCATCCCGCGAGTTACTTTTCCTTGGGAGTAAAATGGCAAGTCAACCGGATGCGATTCGTGCGAAGATTCCGGTGCCTGCAGCAAGTGCCCACGACCCAAGTGCGGGCGGACCAAGCGTGTCAAAGTACTGATGAAGCACGAATACAAGTGCCCGGTCTGCAAATACACCTTTCAGTTGGAATGCTCGTGTGATGCAAGCGACGGTGACGAATGCGAGGCAAACACGCGTTCGGCAAGCGTCCGGCCACCCAACTCGGTACAACCTGCAACACCCGTGTCAAGACATTTGTCGAGTAAGTAAGGTTCGCCAACAAGCATTGGATTCAGGAATGGTCTCGCGTCATGGATGAACATTCCGAACAGCACGGGAAACCATCACGTCAGACAACACTGATTGTTGCCGCGTTGGTATTCGGCGTCACCTGGGGCCTCTTTCTCGGCGAGACGGGTGCTTGGGTAAAGTCGATTGGCGATGTTTACGTCGGCTTGCTGCAAATGACAGTCTTGCCGTATGTCGCGTTGTCGCTGATTGCCAACATAGGACGTCTGTCGGCTGGCCAGAGTGCAAAGTTCGCTCGCGTGGTCATTCGCGTGCTGCTGATTCTCTGGGGAATCGGGCTTACGGCCCTGGCCATCATGACCTTGGCGATTCCCTCGAGATCGGCCGGTTCATTCTTCAGCTCGCATCTTGCGGAACCAGTCGTCGCGCCGAATTGGTTGGACATGTTCATTCCGTCCAATCCGTTCTGGTCGTTGGCGAACAATGTGGTGCCGGCCGTGGTTCTATTCTCACTGGCACTTGGAATCGGATTAATGCGTGTCCCGAATAAGGGGCTACTGTTAAACCAAATCGACTTGTTAGTCCAAGGCCTGAGCCAAGTGAACAGAATCATCGTGCGTCTGGCGCCGATTGGTATTTTCGGAATTGTAGGCTGCACTGCCGGTACATTGTCACTCGAAGAATTCGGGCTGATTCATGGATATGTGTGGGCATATGGCTTGATCGCTGTTCTGCTGAGCCTTTGGGGGCTGCCGACATTCCTCTCCTGCTGCACACCGTTTTCGCGCCGGGAGATCCTGCGTGCTTGTCGCGATCCGTTGATCGCTGCCGTTGCAATCGGAAACACGTTTGTCGTGCTGGCCATGTTGATTGATGCGATCCAGGGGTTGTTGCGACAACATCAGCTGGGTCGCGAGGATTCGGGCCGTTTGCCGGCGTATTCGATCCAGTTGGCATACCCCTTTCCGGACATGGGACGCATCGTTGGCCTATTGTTCATTCCATTCGCGGCCTTCTTCTACGGAATTCAGATCGATGCACTCGATTATCCGCGGTTGATCAGCGCCGGTTTTTTCGGTTCGTTTGCCAAGTCGATCGTGACCATTCCATTTCTGCTCGATCTGGCCCACATTCCGAGTGACATTTTTCGTCTCTATCTGGCCATCGGCATGGTCACCAGTCGCTTTGGCGATTTGATGAAGGTCATGCACCTGGCCGCATTTGCAATTCTTGTCGGTTGTTTTATGGCAAATGCGATTCGTTGGAACGTCCGGCGGGTAATCAGTCGTGGGCTGCTCACGATCGCCCTGCTGATTGTCGTAGCTGGTGCCTCACGAAAACTGCTCGTCACTTCATTCAACGCCGACCAAGACGCCAAGCACCCGATCAGTGATCGGCAGTTGTTGGGAAATCCGGCCGAATCCGTCGTTCTGGACCAGTCTGAACCCAATCCGATGCAATTGGGACAGAATGAAGATCCGCTCGACCGCATTCGTCGGCGACGTACCATCCGAATTGGTGTAACCGCACATACTCTGCCGTTTTCCTATTTCAATCGTCACCACGAACTGGTCGGTTTCGATATCGACATGGCACATCAGTTGGCTCATGATCTGAAGGTTCGCATCGAGTTTGTGACGTTTGAACAGAATGTCACACAATCGCTTGATAACGACGATTTCGATGTCGCCATGTCCGGCCTCAACGGAACGATCCGACGGGCCGCTGAGTTACCTGCCATGGAACCCTATATGGAAGTGACGCGTGCAGTCGTTGTACCGGACTACCGTCGACGTGAGTTTCATTCGCTCGAGCAACTGGTGGCAACTCTGCAGAACAGAAAGCTGCGAATTGCCGTGATTTCCGGCAGCGTTGGGGCTGAAACGCGCAGCATGAACTCGACACTAGGTACCGGGTGGGGCAAGATCGTGCACAGTGGCCTGGCGCTGAAACTGGAGATCATTGAACTTGCCGACGGGCGCGAGTTCTTCGAGAGCCGACCGCCAATAGCTGATGCTTTGGCCACCAGTGCCGAAGAAGGGTCGGCATGGACACTGGAATACCCGGAGTTCTCCGTGGTCAAACCGGTTGACTTGAACGTGAAAATACCGCTGTATTATTTCGTGGCCAAGCGATCGCAACTGGCCGATTTCTTAAACAGCTGGTTACAACTGAAACATCGCGACGGCACCGTCAAGCAATTGTACGACTACTGGATCCTTGGCGAGGACCAGGCAGACAAAGCCCCACGTTGGAGCGTCCTGCGCAACGTACTGCATTGGGCCCCCGAGTGATGGATGCAGCCTGAAACCGAGGCGTGTTGGCGCGCACACGAACGGGCCTTCCGCCAAACTTGCCCCGGTGCAAAGTGCACTTGGCCGGAAATCTCAACACACGCCTTCAGCCGGCCGGTGTGTCAGTTACCGCCCCGTCCACCAACACCCTTCGTGTCGGCCGAAATCGTGCGCGCCGCTTCCTTCGGCCGAAGCTCACGAGTTGCCTTGCCGGCCCGCCACATCTCCGAGTTGCCCAATTCACTCAGTTCCGCATCGAGCTGCGTCTGGTAGTCCGGGGCTCCACAAGCTTCGATCACACGCGCCGTCTCGGCGCCACTTCGGACCCGCTCGTATAATTCCTTGAACACCGGTTCGACCGCTGCCTTGAAACGCGGCTTCCAGTCCAACGCCCCGCGTTGTGCAGTCGCCGAACAGTTGGCGTACATCCAGTCCATGCCGTTCTCGTCCACCAGCCGAATCAAGCTCTGCGTCAACTCCTCGACCGTTTCGTTAAACGCTTCGCTCGGGCTGTGCCCATTCGCTCGCAGTACGTCATATTGCGCTTCCATGATGCCGGCCAACGCACCCATCAAAACACCCCGTTCCCCAGTCAGATCGCTATAGACTTCGCCTTCGAAAGTCGTGGGAAACAGGTAGCCCGAGCCGACACCGATACCGATCGCGATACACCGATCACGGGCTCGTCCCGTGGCATCCTGGCCGACCGCGAAACTGTAATTGATCCCCGCCCCGGACAGGAAATTGCGGCGGACCGACGTCCCCGATCCCTTCGGGGCAACCAAGATCACATCAACATCCGGCGGCGGAATCACTCCAGTCTGGTCCTTATAGACAATCGAAAATCCGTGCGAGAAATAGATCGCATCACCCGGATTCAGACACTCTTTGATCATCGGCCAGATGGCTTTCTGGGCCGCATCGGCAACCAGCATCTGGATAATCGTGCCTCGCCGAGCCGCCTCGTCGATTTCAAACAGCGTCTCCCCGGGCACCCAGCCGTCACCAACCGCTCGCTCCCAGTCTCGAGGGAACTTGGAGGATTGTCCAATGATGACATTTAACCCGTTGTCCTTCATATTCAGCGCCTGAGCCGGGCCTTGGACACCATACCCAATGACAGCAATTGTCTCGTCTTTCAGCACTTCGAGCGCCTTGGAGACCGGAAATTCGTCCCGCGTCACCACTTCTTCCGAGACGCCACCAAAGTCGATCGTTGCCATCTGGTTTTTCTCCTCGTTGCCGATACGGGTTGAATTCGTTGTTTTCTCGCGTTTTCCGGTTGGAACCCTCGCCAGGAACCATTGAGTCTAGTCGACCGGGCGGCAGGACGTCAAGAATCCCAAACGGCGGGACGCCAGCCGCTTCAAGCCTCCCGCGGAAGCCGCCTGCTTCAGCTGGCGGAGCCGTCGCGCAATCCACCTTGCACCAACCGTCCCACTCTGGCCCCTCATCCCAATCGAGCGTCGATAATCATCTTGATTGTGTCCGCGGACGACGCCCGGTATAATAACCACCGTGTGGCCAAGTGCCCTCGGCGCGTTCACCGGCGTGATTTTCGACATGCAACGGCTTGCCTTGCCACGCCTCACACCTGCCGGCAGGTCCAAAGTCCCCGTAGTATTCGGCCCGGCACAACCTTCCCCCCTTCCTATTTGTGTCCAAATCAAGTGGAGATGCCCCATGTCCAACCCAAACACAAACCGGCGCCAATTCGTCAGCGGCATTGCCGCGGCGGCCACCGTGACCATTCTGAATCCGTCGCTGGTCCACGCAACCAAGGCTAACTCGAAAGTTGCGATCGGACTGATCGGGTGTGGGAATCGTGGCCGCTGGATTGCCAAGCTGTTTAAGGAACATGAGGGCTATCAGGTCGTGGCGACCGCGGATTACTTTGCTGATCGCGCCAATGCCGCGGGGGATGAGCATGACGTGCCGGCGAACCAGCGATTCGATAGTCTTTCGGCATACAAGCGACTGTTGGATTGCAAACTCGATGCGATCATGGTCGAGAGCCCTCCGTTTTTCCATCCCATCCATGCGGCAGCTGGTGTTGAGGCAGGCAAACACGTCTATGTGGCCAAGCCGATCGCGGTTGATGTTCCAGGGTGTCAGTCGATTGCCGAGTCGGGCAAGAAATCGACCCAAAACAAACGGGCATTCCTAATCGATTTTCAGACGCGAGCCGATCCCTTCTATATCGAGGCGTTGAAGCGAACCCACAACAACGCCCTCGGCTCGCTCGTTTTTGGCGAATCGACCTACCATGCGTCGAATCCGTTCGTTCGCCAAAACCTGATCCTGGCCAAGAACCCAAATGATCCGGAAGCCAGACTAGCTGCGTGGGGCCTGGATCGAATTCTGTCGGGAGACATTATTACCGAGCAGAACATCCATACACTCGATGTCATGAACTGGGTTATGCAGAAACCACCGGTCAGCGTTTGGGGAACTTGCGGCAAGAAGGGACGCGAGGATGTCGGTACCTGCAACGATCATTTCGTGCTGACGTACGACTACGGTGACGGCGTCGGCATCGCGTTCAGCTCGCGACAGTTCCAAGGGCACGGATCGAAACCGGATGGCATTCGCAACCGCATGTTCGGTTCCGACGGTGTGTTGGAAACGGCGTACGGTGGTGATGTCCTGATACGCGGCAAGAACTTTTACCGAGGTGGCAAATCGCCCCGTATCTATCGCGACGGTGCATTCGCGAACATCACGTGTTTCCATAAACAGATAACCGAAGGCCTGTTCGACAACGTCACGGTCGCCCCAAGTGTCCAGAGCACGATGATTACGATTATGGGCAGAACAGCCGCCTACACCCGGCAGCCCGTGACCTGGGAACAGACTCTGAAATCGACCGACAAGCTGGATGGGCGACTCAAGGGGCTCAAGTCATAACACGGCAGGGCCGCAACCAAATCCAAGCTACCGCGTGGCATTCCCGTTGGTCGGCGAAACTCTGGCAAACATTTGACGTAACTGTTTAGCTGTCTGCAGTAGGTCTTGCACCTCACTGCTGTTTTTTCGGTTGATCGACCCCAACGGCCTTGTGCCGTTGGTGAACGCGTCTATTGAGCTAAGAGCAACGTGGCACTCCAAAGCCCCCGCTCCCTCCCCGCCGCTTTGGGCGGCGGGGAGGGAGCGGGGCGGGGGCATTTCACCACATCGCGTTAGCTCACGAAACGTATTCACCCATGGGACAAGCCCATGGGGGTCCCTTGAGAACCGTTCTCCTCCATTTGGGCAGCGTGTTACCATTTAACAATGTTTGAAGCTAGGCTTTGCCTCAAAACGGGAGGGCGAGGCTCCTGCCGAGCCGTTTCGGCCGACAAACAAGAGGCTCAGCAGGAGCTTCGCCCTCCCGGAAACCCCTCGCCCTCCCGGAAACACTGCTTCTCCGGGTCTTGAGACAAAGCCTGGAATCTTACTTCGCAACTGGCGTGCACGCCATGCGGCGAGCGCCGACGCGCCGGAGTTCTCAGAATTCGCCTGATCCGAACGGTCCTGGCTGACCGCACCCGTCGCATGGCAAACTGACACCATACGTGCAACGGTTGCAGTCTGGACAGTGCCACTCGCGCCAATCCCGGCATTCCCGACAGTCTTCGCAGTGCCAAGTGCAACTGTCTTGTACGACCGCGTTGAAACAGAAGGAATACCAGTAAAGCTCGTCATCACAGCCTGGACAATGATATCCCTTTAACACCTGCCGAAGCACCACGTGACCGTGGCCACAAGGCATGTCGACCGGCGAGTCCAAGTCGGCTTCGGTAAGCGCCTGTACGCGAGAAATATTCTGAATGGCGCACACGGACAGTTGGTTCAGGTCGACACCATTTAGCGGGTTCTCGCAATCGCGGCACCCGCATGCGGCGCCGCATGGCTCGTTTTCCCGAAAGCACTTGCACCGTCTGGTACGACATCCACTCTTGCAATTACACGTTACAGTCTTTTCCATCATTTTTTCCGTAACTCCATTAACGTAGGGGTTAAAGTCTGCCAAGACGCCTCAAATGGGCTTCCCACAGATCCATGCGGACCCAGAGCATGGCCATCACATTGGGCCGAATTGCGTAATAACCGGTCATCAAATGTGTTGACTCGAGGCAAGATGTCAACCGGGCATCATATTCAGGTGACGCGATTACGATCGGTGCCGCCGGATCCGTCGGCATGTCTGTCCAGTATCCAACGTGCCTAAATCGACGCAAATACCAAGGAAGCGGCCAGTAGTTCGGATCATTCCAGATCACGTTGATTGGAACGTCCCACTCTTGCTCGTCGGCCTCCGCGAGTTCCACAACGTCGCGGGCCAACCGCTCCACATCGGGTAGTGTTCGCACATAGAGAAACGGATTCTTCGCGTCGGATGACAACGGGAAACTGGCCTGGTAGGCTTGCCAGCCAAGATGCCCGGCCCCGGCCAACAAGATCAAAACGACGATCCCCTTTCCTGGCCATGTCGGGATGATCCGAACAAGCGAAACGGCACCGACTCCCGCCAGAAGAACTGTACTACTGAGTGGTCCCATCAGACACCAGGGCGTCTTGTACGGGATGACGCTGTAGATCGCAATCAGTGTGATGCTGTAGAACCCGAGCCACCGCACCAACGAAACGCTGACACCCGGCAGGCTTCGCCCGCTCGGAAAAAGCGCCAAGATGAAGCCGAACCACGCCAACAGAACGGTCATTCCCTCCGTCCAGACGGGACCGTCCGCAGGATGTCGCCAAGTGAGAAGTTGCAGAAAATAGTACCACCGATGTGCGTGAATCGATCCGGTTCCCGACCGGTTGAACCATGCCGCGTACGTCAGAATACCGTCCCATGGACCTCGTGGGTTTGTCGCCAAAGACGACAACAACAACGCGGCAACGCTAAACGCAACGAACAGGCCAAGTCCCCAATGCCAAAATGGTCCACCGCGATCGCCGTGGCACGACGCGGATTGGTCAGCCTCGGCACGTGTCAGACGAGACCAACCGATAGTCAACAGATACGCAACCCCCATCGCAACGTAGACCAGCAGACTCGTCTCCTTGGTCGCTTGCATCAAACCCAACGAAACGCCGGCGGCCACCATCCATCGCAGCCGACCAGTACGAAGGTAACGCCATGTCGCGGCAATCGTAGCCAATACAAAAAACACCAGCAGCGATTCGTGGATGTAGTACCGGTTGTAGAAGACCATGGCGGGCGAAACGGCGGTCAGTGTCGCCGCACACAACGTCGCCGCCTTCCCCAATCCATCGGCCAAGAGAGCCAATAACAAGATCAAACCGACACCGAAACAGACCGTCACGACGCGAAACGTCGCCTTTGATGTTTTGGAAAAATCAGACGCCCCTTCAATCCAAACGCTTGGCAGCGTCGCATAGGCTAGTGTAGGGCCATGAAACTCGTCTGGATTGTACGTGTATCGTCCTTGTTGCCAGAGTGTTCGGAATATCGCGGCCTGGACCGCTTCGTCGGCATGCATCGGCCTCTGCGAAAGGCCTGGCAATCGAAATGCCGCGGCACCGGCCACGATGCCTGTCAGTGCCACGAAAAAAACAAGGTACTGTTTCACGCGACAGGTATCCTTACCATAGGCGGACGCGGGCATAACTGATCGTATTCTGACTACCCTTTTGAAGGCCCAGCAAATCCACGGTTTCTGATGGCGGACTGCCGCCCCGAACCGTGGCGGTAAAGAACGATGTGAACGGACGTTTTAGCGGAACGCGTACCGAATCGCCTGGCGAACCATCGCTTGCCAGTTCCAACACACGGTTTTCCGAGACAGATGCGCCCTTGGAGTCGTTGCCGCTAAGGTAGTAAAACACCAGCAGACGATTGTTCGGCGCCACCTGAAACCGCGCGGCACTCGCGATCAACCGAGATCCTCCTTCGCTGGCCGAAACAAGCGACCGCTTGGACAGGATTTTGCCGTCCCGCAAGATCGCATAGTTCAATGCGTTGGTCTGCCTGGCATCCGGGAAAAAATCCTTACGCAACCGAATATCGAGCGCCCGTTCGGTCCAGAGGACATGAACACGGCCGTCCGGGCCTACCCAAAGATCGCATGGAAAAATGTGTCCGCCAGTCTTGTCACGGCTTGCAATCTCAACCCACTTGTGAAACGTGCCTTTCGTAACATCGTCGTTCCACGTGTAGAACAGCCTTCGAAAATCGTAGTCCCAATGGCGACCAGTCAGTTGTTTCTTATAGGCTCGCCACTTCAAATTGGGCTCCATGATGTCACTGACACCACAGAAATGAACCGCTCGGTGTTTCAACATGACAGTTGGATAGCAGACACGAATCGGTTGCCGTTTGTCAACCTGATCACCCCAGGGCCAATCCAGCTTTCCATTGGCACTCCAGGTTCCTCGCGCGTCGCGAAAAGCCCATTCCGAATGCGTGTAACCGATATTCTGGAATAGGATCAGTTCGTTATTCACTCCATCCGCGGCGAAACTGCGATAGGAATGCTCGGTAAACGGTGGCGTTCCGTCCCATTTGGGCAGAATTGTCTGCACAGGATCCTTCGAATCGGAAGCGTTGAATTGGAGAATCCGGGGGCTGGCCGGTCCTGAATACGCACCCGGTTTCGCCAGAGTCGGGTTGACAGACAGGAAGACTCGACCGTCTTGAAATCCGACGATCGGGCTAGGCTCGCGCGTCCTGCCGCTCGGATCCTTACACTACAATTCCCACCCATTCTGATTTCGTTTGAACAACATCCACCGGCAATTGTTCAGCGGCTTCTGTTGCTCCAGTTTCTCGATCCCACTGGCAAAGACGATGTCCTGAACTCGGACCAGGCAGGTTGAACCGTGACACCACAA
>JAJSAJ010000638.1 GCA_024274855.1 Planctomycetota bacterium
CTACACGGCATTTCCAAAAAGAAGCCGCCAGCTTTAGCTGGCGGAGTAGTCACACAGTAAACCTACCTGCGTGTTGTGTGGAAGATTTTTCTTGGAATCTCAGAAACTGCTCTTGACGCACGCGTGGCTGCCCAGTATTTAACGCCTCTCTTCTACCAATAATTTCCCTGTCAACGGTTGTCGGAACCCATCAGCGGCGACCAAGCACGTCAATCCATCGCACGACCAAGCTGTGTATCCACGCGCGTTTGCGCCACTAGCGGGCGTAGTGCGGGTGGCATGGGCGTGTGAGGAATGTGGCGTGTGGCCGGAGCGTATCCGGCAGCAGTCAAAGGGTTTCGTGCATCTCGAAGAAGGAGAAGCGCGTTGAGAACGACCGCGAAACGACTTGGCTGGTGCGCAGCTCTCGGGCTGACGCTCTCTGTATCGTCAGTTTTTGCCGGAGCCATTCCATGGCCTGGCGGGACTCACGTCATTGCGATTGCCACGGGCCAGCTTGGCTCGGGCAACCAATCTGCAAACCGCCGTGTAGCCGACCAATGGCTCCGGCAAGCGCGCGAGGCGATGAAAACCGGAAACATCGACCTCGCCGAGCATTACCTGGAGCGTGCCGAAAAAATGAACGTTCGGTACGACTCGGTCTTTGCGCGCATGAAGGACACGCCGATCAAAGTTCGGAAGGACCTGCTGAAGATGCGTGCTGAAGGTGGACAGGCGAAACCGAAAACCGGTTCGGCGTTAACCAGATTGCTGCATCCCAACGCGTCACAGGCTCCGCCGACGGACGCGTACGGCGGCGGCAATCGTCTGCCGACCACCGACACGAGTCGTCCGACGACCGCGCCGGCTGCTGGCCGACTGACAAGTGGTCCCGGCAAGGGGCCGACGCAAGTGCGCAGTCGAGACCTGTTGTTAGCCGCCCGCGAGGCATTGGCCAACGGCGACACGCAACGAGCCGAACTGCTTGTCGGCCAATGCAAGGGGCTGGGACTGACCTACCCGATGCATGAAGATTCGCCGGAAAAAATTGAAACGTTGATCCGCAAGGCCAAGTCTTTTGGACACGGTCCGGCCAATGGTATGGATCCGAAGGTCTACACTCGGAGCTTTGCGCAGTTCTTGATGGATCAAGGGGCCGGTTTGCTACGATACGGTAAGTTCACCGAATCGCGTCGAATGGCTCAGCAGGCGAAGGACTTGCGAGCGGAATACGGTCAATTCGACCGGACCCCCGATCAATTACTGCAACAAATTGCCGCAGCTCGACGTGCCAGCACCGGCGCGCCCCAAAACGCGGTTGGCCGGCAGTTGTCGGATGTCCGCACGAACGAGCCACCACGGCGGCTACCGCAAGTCGGGACTGCCGGCGGCGGTCGCAAAGTCGAAGCGGTTCGGCTGGTCGCCCAGGCACAAGCCGCACTCGATCGCAATGATTTGGCAACTGCCAAGCGACTTGCTGAACAAGCCCAAGGCATGGTGCCGGATGCAGCCTATTCGGGAACTGAAACGCGACCTTGGGAGGTTCTTCTGGAAGTCAACAAGGCGATGAACAGTCGAGATGCGGCTGTGTTGCAAGCCGGTTTCCAGCGGGGCAACCAGGCATACCCGGTGAGGCAGGCGACCACGGCAGGTACGCCAGCCAACGGGCCAGGCCGTTATCCAGTCGCTCAGGGCATTTATAACCCGGCAAAGGACGCGACCAGAAACGTTGCGGCCCAAGCGACCTCGCCGACTCCGGCCACCGCGTCCGGAACACCAACGCCCAAGAAGGCAAGTGCCGGCGAGCGACTCTTTCGGGACGGCATGCAGGCTCTTAGCCAACGTGATGCCGAAACAGCTCTTCGCCATTTCCGCGAGGCCTGGAAGTTCGAAAAGGAACTCGACCCGGCCACGCGTCAGCAGTTGCAAGACAAGCTGACATTGTTGCAACCGGGCGTAAGACCGGATAAAGCCGGCTCACAGCCTTCAACTCTTGAAGCCGTTGATGCCAAACAACATCTGCTACGCCAAAAGCTGTACCGAGAAATCACCAGCGAACAGGCGGAGGCACAACAGATTAGCAAAGATGATCCGAAAGGCGCCTTGGCGCGTCTCGAACAACTTCGTGTGCGGGTCAGCGAGTCCGAAGTAGATCCCGGCTCGAAAAAACAGCTGCTTACGCTAGTCGATCGGAATATCGATAGCTTGCAGCAATACATCGAGACCAACCGATCGGCGATCGACTTGGCTGAACAAAATGCCGAAGTACTTCAAAGCGTCTCACTCGACAGCCAGCGACGCCAGGAAGTTCGCGAAAAAATTGCCCAGCTGGTGGAAGAGTTCAACCAGTTACTGGACGAGAAACGGTACCCCGAAGCAGAAATGATTGCCAAGAAAGCGCGTGAACTCGATCCGGAATCCGCAGTCGTGCAGAGCTTGATGTGGAAAAGCCGCTTCGTGCGACGTGTCCAGGAGCAAGTGGCGATTGACGAGCGGAAGGAACAAGGTTTCTACGACCAAATGACTTCCGTTCACGCTTCCTCCGAGCCGTTTGATGATTCACGTCCAATTCAGTTCGGCGATCCGACGCAATGGGAACAGATGTCGATCAGTCGTAAATCGTTGCTGGAACAGCAGCGTCAACGGCTGACCGAAGCGGAGATCGAAATCCAGAAAGCGATGAAGAACAAGGTGGACGTGAAGTTCACCGATCGACCGCTTTCGGAAGTTCTGGACGTTCTGAGCGAATTGTCGAGCGTCCCGATCGTCTTGGATCCGGTTGGGTTGGCCGCGGAAGGCGTGACCAGCGAGAGTCCAGTCACCATTCGGCTGAACGGGCAAATCTCGCTCCGAAGTGCCTTGAACTTGATCCTTGAACCTCTTCGGCTTAGTTTTGTCATTCAAAACGAAGTGTTGCGAGTCACGAGTGAGCAAACACGCGACTCCAATACGTACACCCAAGTGTACAATGTGGCGGACCTCGTGATTCCGATCCCCAACTTCGTACCTGGGTACGGGACAGGGCTGTCGGGAGCGATACGGTATGCCCATGACGCGCTCGGGTACGGCAATGGCTCCGCGACTTTGGGCGCCACGCCGTTCACGGTGGCTGCCAACGATAACCAGGCGGCTATGAACAACACGTCCGTCCTGGCGCAATTAGGCGCTGCCGGACTCGCGTCGTCCATGTCCTCGAAATCGCCTCAGCCAATGGGCCAGGGACCGGGAGGACTCGGTGGAGCCGCGTTGGCTGACTTCGATACATTGATCGACCTGATCACCAGCACGATCGCACCAGACTCGTGGACGGATGTCGGTGGCTCGGGGGCCATCGAGCCGTTTCCGACGAACCTGAGCCTGGTAATCAGCCAGACGCAGGAAGTGCATGAGCAGATTGCCGATCTGCTGGACCAGCTCCGTCGCCTGCAAGATCTGCAAGTGACGATCGAAGTGCGCTTTATTACGCTGAACGACAATTTCTTCGAACGCCTTGGAATCGACTTCGACTTTTCGATCGATGACAATGTTAACGTCGATCGAATCCGTGGATCAGATCGATCCGGCGGACTCGGCGACGACGAAGGCCCCTCGGTCGTGTTTGGCCTGTCGCAAAGTGGTCCAACACAGACGCTCGATCTCTAGTTTACTCAGGGCAGCTTCGATGCCGCATTGCCTCAGTTCGGCGGATTCGACACGGCTACGGCAGCAAACTTTGGATTCGCGATTCTGAGCGATATCGAAGTCTTTATGTTGCTTCAGGCCGCCCAGGGTGACCAGCGGACGAATGTGCTGCAGGCTCCCAAAGTCACTCTGTTCAATGGACAACTGGCAACCGTCCAGGATACCGCTCAAAGGCCGTTCGTTACGGGGATCATTCCCGTCGTCGGAGACTTTGCCGCAGCCCAACAGCCGGTGGTTGTGGTGCTGAGTGAAGGTACGCAACTGAGTGTTCAGGCGGTCGTTTCATCCGATCGACGGTTCGTTCGCCTGACTCTGGTCCCCTTCTTCAGCCGGATCGGACCGGTCGAGACGTTTACCTATGATGGTGAAACGACGACCGATACCGGTACGATTGTGACAGGTCCAGAAGGCAACGAACAGGGACGTGACAACACCGTAATCTCGCAACGAGGTTCGACGGTTCAGCTGCCAACATTCATCTCAACCAGTGTGTCAACGACAGTCAGTGTTCCAGACGGTGGAACCGTGCTGCTAGGTGGCATCAAGCGAATGAGTGAAGGACGGACCGAACGCGGCGTTCCCATGCTCAGTAAACTGCCGTATATAAATCGGCTGTTTAAGAACGTGGGCATCGGCCGCGAAACGGAAAGCCTTATGATGATGGTTACGCCACGTATCATCATTCAAGAGGAAGAAGAAGCGAACCAGACAGGTTATCCAAAGTCGCAATAACCGAGTCGACCAAATTGGATAAGCAATCCTGCCGCCGGTGTGCACAAAGCACACCGGCGGCTTTATTATTTGCCGGCCGTGCCGGTCCGCGTTTTGGAAAACGTTCTTTAGGCCGTGATCGTTAGCTGGCCAACGAGAGGGCGCGGCTCCTGCCGAGCCGGTGAAAAATGCCGATTTTGGGTGGCGTTACGACTCGGCAGGAACTTCGCTTTCCTGTGTGGTGGACCACGTTACGGTCAAGGTCCGTTCTTTCCTTGATATCTCGGTAACGACCTTCGACGTTGGTCGTATGGAGCTAACCGGACGGTTTCCGGTTTTTCCAGCATCCGACGACACGTCCGCATGAAAAAGATGTTATAAGTAGAGGTTTAGAATCGGCTTGGTACGTGCTTGACACGTCCCTTCGTCGCATACCCAACGGCTGCCACCCCCCCCCTGCTTAGGGGAGGTAAGGAATAAATTCCTCGGCGAAAGGCTCTGCTTAACTAGAGGGAGATTCTGAAAAAGAGGTCGTCAACAGGGCGTACCTCGCTGGATTCGTTTACGATGGTCGTCATCGCACGAGTTCGGCATGTCTTTCGCAGGCGGGATGCCGATGCTGTTTGATCGTGCTATTGTGGAACGCTGTGAGTTTCAGGCTGCAACATCAAGTTGGTCACATCGTCGATTGGCGTGAAGCCAGGTTGCTGGTGCGTTCGTGGGGGTTCAGCCCCCGAGGTGGGTCGCAAACAAGCTGTTGCAGTCGTTTGACCCGTTATTGTGGTACGTGTTTGATTACTTAGGAGGTTAACATGTTCAGTGCAAAGTGGAGACTGATTGTTGGTTTGGTTGTGATTGCCGGTATGGTGGGGTGCACGAAAGGTGATTCCGGTCAGGCCAAGACAGAGAAGGCCTCCGGAACGGTGACGTATAAGGGGAAACCAGTAGAGGGTGCGACGGTCACATTCGTTCCGGACACCGCTGACAAGCCCGCTGCCGTCGCACGAACCGACGCATCCGGCAAGTTCGTCTTAATGACTTACGACACGGGTGATGGTGCGGTCATTGGCACGTATAAGGTGAAGATCGCCAAGACCAGCGCGCCCGATCCGGCCGCCGCTGCAGGTGCCGCGCCAGATGATCCGGACGCGGCGTACGCGGCCATGGAGAAGGCGGGCGTTGATGTTATGGGCGGAGGTACTATCGATCCCTCGAAAATGCCGAAAGCGAAGGACCTGATTCCCGCCAAATATGGGAATGCCGACACATCGGGTTTAATTGCAAATGTGACAAAAGGTGGCAAGAACGAATTTACTTTTAATCTGGAAGACTAGCCGCCCAGACGGAATGTGACGGTTCTTGGACGCGAAGCGAACACCGGCGGCAGCATTGTGCGGTTTCGCGGGCCTGTCAGGCCCGCGAAACCGCAGTGCATGCCGCTTTTGCTTGCGCTGCGACTGGTACGGGACACACCAAACCACCATTGCCGGCAAAACGGCGTTTTCGGTTTTCGTTTACCCGGGCACGCAATGCCACAAAGGTGGCTACTAACGATCGGAGAACTGTCCGACCGAAACTTGCGTATCGGTAGTATTAGTGGCTGTGTCTCAAAACCCGGAGACGCAGCGTTTTCGGGAGGGCGCAGCGTTTTCGGGAGGGCGAAGC
>JAJSAJ010000639.1 GCA_024274855.1 Planctomycetota bacterium
GACGGGTCCGCCAACGTACTCGTATCGCCCACCTTATCCGGTTCGTTCTCAGCGATCTTGCGAAGGATGCGCCGCATGATCTTTCCACTTCGCGTTTTCGGAAGGCTGGGAGCCCACTGGATGAAATCGGGGGTGGCGATCGGACCGATCTCTTTTCGCACGTGCTTGACCAGTTCCTTGATCAGGTCATCCGTCGCCTCGATACCTGACTTCAAAGTCACATAGGCATAGATGCCTTGACCTTTGATGTCGTGGGGGCAACCGACAACAGCAGCTTCGGCCACCGAGGGATGGCTGACCAAGGCGCTTTCGACCTCGGCCGTTCCAAGTCGGTGTCCCGACACATTGATCACGTCGTCAACACGACCAAGCAGCCAGTAATCACCGTCTTCATCTTCCCGGCACCCATCGCCCGTGAAGTAGAGTCCCTTGAAGGTACTGAAGTAGGTCTGGATGAATCGCTGGTGATCACCCCACGTAGTTCGCATGATGCCTGGCCATGGCTTCGTGATACAAAGCTTGCCCGACGTGCCCGTCGGAACAGGAGCCCCCTGGTCGTCAACGATAACCGGTTCGACACCAAAGAACGGACGACTAGCACTGCCGGGTTTCAAGGTATGGGCGCCCGGAAGCGGTGTGATCAGAATGCCACCCGTTTCGGTTTGCCACCAGGTATCGACGACCGGGCAGCGGTCCTTGCCAACCAATTTTGAATACCACAGCCAGACTTCGGGATTGATCGGTTCGCCAACGCTGCCCAGCAGTTTCAAGCTGGACAAATCGCGCGACGTGACGGGATCTTCGCCTTCACGCATCAGCGCACGAATCGCAGTCGGTGCCGTATAAAACTGCGTGACTTTGTACTTGTCGACGACATCCCAGAATCGCCCGGCATCCGGATAGGTCGGTACACCTTCAAACATGACACTCGTCGCACCAATGCAGAGAGGGCCATAGACAATGTAGGAATGCCCGGTAATCCAACCGATATCGGCCGTACACCACCAGATGTCCCCATCGTGGTAGTCAAAGATGTATTTGAATGTTGTTGCCGTATAGACCATATAACCGCCGGTGGTGTGCAGAACGCCCTTTGGCTTGCCGGTCGAACCGGACGTGTAAAGGATGAACAGCGGATCTTCGGCATCGAGCCACACCGGTTCGCACTCTTCCGCCGCGCCGGCCATCACGTCGTCCCACCAGACATCTCGTCCGTCCTGCATTGGCACCTCGAGGCCCGTTCGCTTGACAACGACGACCTTCTCGATGCTCGGACACTCGGCCACACCCAAGTCGGCCTTGGCCTTCATCGGAATGGTGTTCTTAGCGCCACGCAATGCAGTATCCTGGGTTACCAGAATTTTGCATTCGGAATCTTGAATACGATCCCGCAGTGCATCTTCACTGAACGCACCGAAAACGACCGAGTGGATCGCACCGATGCGGGCACAGGCCAGCATCGCGACCGGCAGCTGCGGAACCATTTGTAGGTAGAGGCAAACGCGGTCACCCTTTTCAACGCCAAGAGACTTCAGGACGTTGGCGAACTTGCAGACTTCCGTATACAGCTCGCGGTAGGTTAGTGTCGTCTGTTCATCCGGCGAGTTACCTTCCCAGATGATGGCCGTCTGATCCCCACGTTTTTCGAGGTGTCGGTCCAGAGCGTTGACGGAAATATTGGTTTTTCCATCGACAAACCACTTGATGTGAACGTCACCCTCAAAGCTGTAATCGGAGACTTTGCTCCATTTCTCTTTCCACTCGAAAGTCTCAGCGATCTCGCCCCAGAAGCCATCGGGATCTTCGATCGACCGAGTGTACATCTCCTGGTACTTCTCAAACGACGGGCAATGTGCCTGAGCGGCAAACTCCGGTCTCGGGGGGATCAATTTGGGTCCACTGTCACTATTCGGTGCATCACTCATTACTAACAGGCTCCTAACTTTCTGCGGAGTTGGATGTGCCGGAAAACGGCGAGAAAGCGGACGACCCCCAGGGCCGTCGGTCGATGGCTTTGTGAGAGTCCCCATACGGTAACGCGATTCCCTGTTGCCGACAACGGGGGGGAGCACGAGGAACCGCGGCGAGAGCCGCTGAGCAATTCC
>JAJSAJ010000640.1 GCA_024274855.1 Planctomycetota bacterium
TCCACCTTACCGCCGAGTAGCCGTGTTAGGTGTGCTGTGTGACTGCTCCACCAGCTAAAGCTGGCGGCTTCCACCTCACTGCCGAGTAGCCGCGTTAGGTGTGCTGTGTGACTGCTCCACCAGCTAAAGCTGGCGGCTTCCGCCTCCAGCGCCGGGTGCGAGCAATTGTTCCCATCGATCCAATACGACCGGTTTGTCAAACTCCATCGCAATTCGCCGCAGATCGACTGACGGTTTCAGCGATCGTTCGATGAACGCACGCATGCGCCCGGCCAATTGGTCTACATCGCCCGGCTCGAACATCCAGTCAACGCCCTGACGTTCGGCCAACTCGGGAATCGCGGCTGCACTCGACGCGATAACAGGTGTCCGGCAGGCGAACGACTCGAGCACAATCAGCCCAAAGCACTCCAGGGCCCTGGTCGGCAGCACAAAACAATCGGCCGCCGCATAGGCTGTGGCCAATTGTTGTTCCGGCAACCGGCCAAGCAGCCGGACATGGTCACTCAGGCCCGCGTCGTCGATCATTTGTTGCAGCTGTGTCTCGAGCGACCCACCGCCGCCGATCAGTGTTCGGAACCGTAGCCCGTCGGCCGCCAGCTTGGCACAGGCACGCACCAACGTATCCAAGCCCATCCGAGCTTCCAGGCGTCGCAGTGTGAAGAAGACCGGCAGATCGGTCACCCAGTGGGCACCGAGCGATTGGCGGGCCGTGTGGCGGTCGGAAATCGGCTGGAAACAGTTGCAATCGACCCAGCCTGGTGCGACGATACCCTTGTGCCGAACAAGACGGCCGTGCTTTCGAGTCATCACGCGCATCGTGTATTCGGAATCCGTTTGGACGCGGTCGGCCAGCCGAACATTGCGGCCCTCGACCCACCACGCCGCCGCTCCGGCCAGCCGCCGGCCGACCGAGGGGCGTGAACCGGCGGCGTTCGACGTCAGCTCGTCATCAAACGGCGAATGGACCACATAGCTCTTGAATACCGAATCGCCACTCAGTGCACGTGCCGCACCCAGGAACTGCAGTGGCGTGTGGCCGCTGACGGCATCAACCGGCTGCTGGGCCGCGACGGTTTGGACCAGCTGCTTGACTTGTGCGACGTGATAACGCAGACGACCCAGTCCGGTCACTCGCCCATTTGGCGGACGGTATCGCCGGACCGTCACGCCATCGACGTCTTCTTGCGGTGGGCGGTTGCCGGTTGTGTTACAGCAGACGTATGTCACTCGGTAACCACGCAAGGCCGCGTACTGAGCGAACTCGGACGCAAGCCGAAACGAGCCGCCGATCGTGTCGCCATACCAGGCATGAGCGGCAACCAGAAGATGAGCGTGTTCGGTCTGGCCGGTTGTTGAAGTCATGGGTGTTATCAAATCAGAGGTTCAATTTGGTCTTTTGGGGAGGGCGAAGCTTCCGGCTGAGCCACGGTGTTTAGAAGCCGCCAGCTTTAGCTGGCGGAGCATTCACATAAAGAACCTACCGAGAGCCGACAGGCCACGGTGTTTGTTGGCGAGAACGGCTCGGCGAGAGCCTCGCCCTCCCGTGTTCGCTCTCGGGCGTTCTTCTCTCAATATTTCTGCAACAAATATTTCTGCCCCCTCTGTTCCGCCGTCTCTTGTTTTTTCCGTTGAGTCGTGGAGGTGGGTGACGTGGGATTCTGCTACGGCCCAAATCTCAAATCTCAAATCTCAAATCTCCCTACCCGGCCTCCTGCTCCGATGCCGGAGCTTCCCCCACTTTCGTTTCGTTCGCCATGCCTTCTTTCGTATGCTGCTGTTTGGAATGCTCCTGCCCTCGCCGCCTTCTCTTACTCGTCCGGCGTCGATAGACTTGCGTCAAACCCAACACCATGCCGGCCATCATGGTCGCCATCAGTCCGGTAACCGGGTCACCGCTGTATTGCTGGTGCGAAATGACAAACGACGCCGCGTTCCCCATCACGACACTCAGCAGCCCGAACTGCAGGATTTGCACCGAGCTTTCCCGAGGCACGCGTCTGAGCGCGCGGGACGTCATCTGGATCGCCATGAAAAGGGAAAACAGGACCAGTATCGTACCGGCCACGCCGAACTCCAGGAACATCCGGCTGACGCCGTCCTCCTGCCAACCCGCGCCGCCGCCCACCTTGTCCAGGCCGATGTAGTATCGGCCCTGGGTCGCACTTCCTAAACCGGCACCCAGGAACCCTACGCGTTTTACGGTTGCGATCGTCGAGCCAATAACCAGTTCGTTGAACCGCTGCGGGCCCTCCGTGAACAGCGTCGTGGCATACGCCGTATGATCGCGAATGTCCTCGGCATTTAGAAAGATGAACGCGCCACCGATCGCGACCATGATGCCGAGTATGGCGAGTGCGAGCAAACGCTGGCCGTGGTGAGCTTGACGCCACACGCACAGGCCGATGTACGAGATGACAAAGACGATCGGGATCCCGATCATCTTTCTACGCCCCGACAGCAACACGCAGTAGGCCGCCCAGGCCACCGCGGCAAACCACCCGACGCTCCCCCCACGCGCTTTTCGCATCCACAGCATCATCGAGAACATCATCACATGTGCGGCGTGCAGGCCCATGATGTCCGGACTTCGATAAAAACCCGCGATCAGCGGGATCGTTCCCGCCTCGCTGTAGCGAATCCACTGATAACGAATGCCACCCAACCCGGGCACATGCCACCCGAAACACTCCAACGGTACCCCAACCAACGCGACAGTGTTGATGATCGTATAGAACCGAAGGAACCGATAAACGTCTTTCTCCGATCGAGCGAACAGGAACCCCATGCCGATCCCGATAATCGGGCCAGTGTACGAAACCAGCCCAATAGCGGCCAGCAAGTATCCCCGTGGATACAGGATACAGGACAGAGCTGCCGCCGGGAGCAATGCGAGCATCAGGAAGATGAAGATTGTTCGCCATGTCGGGTGCTCGCGGACAAACGCCTTGATCGACGCCCCCTCCGTGCTCCATGCCCGCCATGCGACGAAAATCCACACGGCCGCACCGGCCAATGTGATCGTTATCGACTGGCCTTCGCATAGCTTCCTGGCCGGATCGCGCAGTACGTCCAGAAAAATGCCTACGTACACGCCCATACGCCAATTGCTAATCGCAATCAGACAACCGACGCCGGTCAGCGCTAGGAATAAATACTCCACAGTCTCTGGATCCACATCTGCCATTTGGTTTAGATTATCTCAAGCTCGGTAGGTCGGTTTTGGTGTTGAATGTTTCTTGTGTGGTGTGAGATGTTTGGTGGTACCCGCATCCTGGTGTGCCGGCGCTCGCGTCTGAGTCGTTAGCGATTGGGTCGCTTTTTCGAGCGAGCTTGTCACACCCTACTACTTTTCTGTAACCGTTCACGGCACGAGTGCGTGGGTTGGCAGTTATCAGTTATCAGTTATCAGATTTCCCTCAGAACCCGGAGAGCCAGGCTTTCCGGGAGGGCGAAGCTCCCGCTGAGCCGCTTGTTTTGTTGGCCGGAACGGCTCGGCAGGAGCCTCGCCCTCCCGCTGAGTCGATCACTTGCCATCTGGCTAAAGTGTTACGTAATGTCAAATGCCTAATGATAAATCGGGCGAGTCGGAAATCGGGAAAAACTCCGGTGCTAACGCGATGGCAGA
>JAJSAJ010000641.1 GCA_024274855.1 Planctomycetota bacterium
ATGGCCTGCCATGCTTCTTGGAGACCATGAACCGCAAGAATGTGACATTCTACGAGAAACGAGGGTTTCAAGTCGTGAGAGTATTGAATCTTCTGGATCGGGAGGTTCACGCATGGATGATGGTGAGAAAGCCACAATCGCCATGTCGCACGGTGCGCGACTTAATGTGCGGGTAAGCCTGCCGCGCCCACCGCTGCCGGGCCATGTTCTGCTGGGCCCAATCGGTGCTCGCAGGGGGGAGTCGTACCGTTTCCTCGTGAAAAAACCGCCGAAATATGCGAGTATTTTTGATGGACTGCCCGCCTCTTTGGTAATTGTTCTTGTAGGAAAAGGCGGCCCTCGTCTTACCGGGTTCCATAAACCACGATCCCGACCGACGAAATACGGGCCTGGCCGTTCAGCTTGTGGTTGATGCTGAGGCGACGAACGCACGTCGCACGCGGCATCGGGTGCCAGCACTCGGCGCGGTGCTTAGAACGTCAATGACAACGGGATTGGCGACGACTGGAAGAACGCGATCCATCGGTTGGCCTGGGGTGCCACGCAACGTCGAGCACTACTCGGCACCGCCGTACACGCGCCACTGAGCCGCTTGACTTCGTTACGAGTTCTTACGATCTGCGAGATCTGGTGTACTGCGGGGTCGATCATGCTGGCAACACTTCGTACATTCTCTTTGTTGGGTATCGAGGCGTTACCGGTTGCCGTTGAGGTAGACGTTTCCGCCGGTGCCCAGCCGCGCACGACGCTGGTAGGATTGCCCGAAGCCGCCGTGCGTGAGAGCAAACACCGGGTCGAGCGGGCCATCGTCAATTCCGGCTTTGTTCGGCCCCTGGACCGGATCGTTATCAATCTGGCCCCGGCCGAGCTTCCGAAGCAGGCGGCTTCATTCGATTTGCCAATTACGCTTGGCTTGCTGGCCGCCAGTGGCCAGTTCGCATCGGAACGGTTTGACGACTATGCCGCGGTTGGCGAGCTATCGCTGGAAGGCCGAGCGCGCCCAGTCAAAGGCGCCTTATCGATTGCGATGGCGGCGGCAAGCCAGAAGCGACTCCGTGGCCTGGTCGTCCCACGCCAAAGTGCCGCGGAAGCAGCAGTTGTCGAACAAATCGAAGTAATACCCGTGTCAACGTTGGCCGAGGCGGTCGCGTTCTTCGCCGGCCACTTGCCGATCGACCCAACACCCTCAAAACTGGACGAACTCTTCGCTGATTTTGCAACGTACGACATAGACTATGCCGACGTTCGCGGTCAGGAAATGGCCAAAAGAGCCCTGGTGATCGCCGCCGCCGGCGAACATAACCTACTCATGCTCGGACCTCCCGGTTCGGGTAAGACCATGCTGGCCAAGCGACTGCCAACCATCCTGCCCCCGTTGACAGCTGGCGAGTCGATCGAGACAACACGCATCTACAGCTCGCTCGGCCGCCTTCCGTCCGGACAATCACTGCTGGCCAGACGACCGTTCCGATCACCTCACCACACGATCAGCGATGCCGGCCTGGTCGGAGGCGGAAGTATCCCGGCACCGGGTGAAATCAGCCTGTCACACCACGGCGTCCTGTTTCTTGACGAGTTACCGGAGTTCCGCCGACGCACACTCGAAGTCCTGCGACAACCGCTCGAAGACGGCGTCGTTACGATCTCGCGAGCGTTGACGTCCACCACGTTTCCCGCCGAGTTCATGATGGTGGCCGCTCTGAACCCCTGCCCATGCGGATTCCATAATGCACCCGGGCGCGACTGTCATTGCACAACACCACAAATCGAACATTACATGAGTAAAATAAGCGGTCCTCTGTTGGATCGAATTGACATCCATATCGAGGTCCCGGCCGTCGCATTCAAGGAACTGGCCAGTCGCCAGGCTGGAACCAGCAGTCAGCAGATGCGCGCGTCGGTCTTGGCGGCTCGAGTCCAACAGACCAAGCGATTTGACGGAACCTGCTCTCGCTCGAACGCCCACATGACATCACGCCAGATACGAACTCACTGCAAGCTGGATCGCGAATGCCTCACAATGCTCAAATCAAGCGTCACCGAATTGGGGCTGTCGGCCCGCGCACACGACAAGATCCTCCGCGTCGCTCGAACAATCGCCGACCTGGAAGGCACCGACTCGATCCAAGTAGCTCATCTTTCGGAAGCCATCAACTTCCGCCTGCTCGACCGCCAATTCTGGAAGTAGGGGCGTCGCAAAAAGGGGTTCACGCCGTGACGCTTCATAAGTTGTCGCCGCAGACGACGAAGAGCGATCCCGCTCGGCACGGCACTTGTTTGTGAACCGCGGAGTTCATTGAGATCGGGATGTTGTCGAGCATGGGCGGGCACAATACAGGACCGAGCGGTCGATTAGCGATGGGATCGGAACAGGTCGCCGCCCACGGTACGGCTTCCAACCCCATGGGTTGCTCGACACGCATCAATAAATCACTGGAAACTTCGGCCCAAAAAAGGGGGGGAAGTAGACCCGGAAGGAGACGGTCTAGATATTTCTTGACTTTCGAAGGAAACAGAACGAAGGAGACGAAGGAAACCGAAAGTACATTCCCAAACCGCTGTCGGCGAAGTAAATCCTGAAAACGACGGTGATGTTCGTATTGGGCCCGGGGGTCCGCATTCGCGTCCCCTCTGGACTCCCTTTCTGGCCTTTCTCTGTTCCGGACCCTGTGCACACTCGCTTGAGAAAGGCTACACGTCTACGGACTTTCAGTCGTCGTTCGGATCGTCCCCGGAAGCGTCTTGAACATCCGGCAGCCGGCCGCCTTCCGGCGGCACGCTACCGGCCGACGGATCCTATCCGGACCGGTCCGCGTTCGAAGCGTCGTCCGTGCGATAGAGCCGCGCTGGGTGCGTCTGGCCATGGACCTCGCACAACTTGCCGATCGACACGTGCGTGTAGATCTGGGTGATCGACAGACATTCATGACCCAGCAGAGTCTGAATAAAACGGATGTCCGCCCCCGACTCCAACATAAGAGTGGCTGCCGTATGGCGAAATAAATAGCACGCGCCACGCTTGGTGATCCCCGCCTGGTCGAACAACTTGCGTACTTCGATCGACAACTGATTGGGATGGATCCTACGACCCATGTCAGTCACAAACAACAACGGCGTGGTCGGATCGTTGGCCACCAGCTTCTGGCGTGCCTCGCGCTGATACTTGTCGATTCAGGCCAAAGCACGCTGGCCGATCGGCACGTACCGTGGTCGCACCGGACTGCCGGGTCATGAACGTGTCAGGGGAGTTGGTGGTAAGCCCTTAGTTCCAGTTTTGCACAAATTGAACACTACCCAGCGAGCGTCGCCAAGTAGGTTAGCAGGTCGATAGAATTATCGTCGGGTGTCGTTGCACGCGACACCCTCGATAATCTCTCTTCCCACCTTTTCCGGCGTAATGTCGTGAGCATATCCGCAAAACTTGGTTCCGACTTCCACCAGTACCAGGGGCGTTCGGGAAGCAGCCAATCCGCGTGGCCCTCGGTTGCGTACCACACGATTGTCAAGCTGTAGAGAAACATCGCCATCGGGGCCGTACGCTTGACCGCATGGGGAACGCGGTTGGCAGGATCTTCAAGTCCCAGATGCTGCTTGCAATCAAAGTGCGTCACTTCGATCGACCAACGCAACGAGAAGAACGAAAGAATCTGTCGCGGCTTCAATCTTATGTCCGTGCTGTAAAAAATCCGTGTCGGTCGACTGCCGACGGTGTCTTGTGAAAGAACAAAACGCAGTAACCGATCTTTCCCCGCTTTGTAGTACAGTCCGGTTTGCGTCTTCACGCGAAGCGAGCCGTGCAGGCCGTACTGATCGAAGTGCACCGTCTTCCAACCAGTACGATCCTTCTCCCAAGCCTCGACGCTCTTGAGTCGATCGCCTTTTTGGCGATGAGGGCCGCGACGTTGCCCTTTGGGCTCGGGTGGCGCCGGCGCATAGAGTGCTGCATTTGCATGAACGGGACCGATTAAATCAAAGTTGTCCGGCAGCGCTGACAATACGCTCTTGCCACTGTAAAGACTATCCACGACCAGTATGAAATTGCGATCAGGAAACCAAGCAGCTACCAAGGCAATCATCTCCACCATCAGTTCGGGGCGTGTTTTATGAGGTGTTTTGTCGGATTGGCGATTCTCGCGGGCGTTGGCGGCCGCTTTCTTTTTTGCCTCGGCGGCCCGCTTGGCCTTCTTCGACGCAGCTTTCTTTTGGCTGGCGGTGGGCTTCTTGGCGGACTTGCGTTTGCCTTTGGTCAGTCCCTGCCGATTCCGATACAAACGCATGCAGATCGGCAGCGCGAAGACTCTGGTCGGCGCCCACCAGGGTTTTTCAATCACGATGCAAAGATCGACCCAGTCGTGCCCCCAATGACATATCTTCTTGGACTTGGATGAACTGAGGGCGGCATGGTGCATTCCTGTTCCAACAATTCCCAGTCCGCGTTTTCGGCAAAGAGTATCATCGCCGGCCAGGACGATGGGCGCACCTTTGTTAATCAGCGTCTTGACAACCAAAATCGTCAAACATTTCCAGAGATGATCAATGTCCCAAGCGGCGTGGCTGAAGAAGCGATGGTAGTCGGAGAAATGTCCGTTCCCAACGGAATCGCTCGATACAATCAGGTCCGTGACATACCGATGCCGGACCGAAAGAATCCATCCGGTCATCAGCAAACGAAACGTCGCGAACGAAGGCGCCGTAAAAACCGTCTGAAAGCCATCTAGCAAACCCATGAAAGTTGCAGTAAGTTCCATTTGCGGCCTCCGTGCGTTTGGGGAACTCGTTGTGGAATTCACCCAATCCTGCGCGGTCGGCCGCTTTTTCTCCAACCCCAATTCTTCCCCTCAAAATGTGCGAAACCCGAACTTAGCGACCGGCGAATCAATTGTTGTCACGTTTACTTGGGGGACGTTGCGTCGGTCCCGGTCCCCCGCGGGCTTGTCCCGTGGGAACCAAAGTCTCTCAAGCTAATGGGCACCGGAGCGCGCGTCCCGAACCGGGGGGGCGTTCATGCGGCGATCCTCCTTAGCTGCGAGACTGATTCACCCATGGGGCGAGCCCATGGGGGTCTTGATTGGCGAATCCTAAGTGAAGATAAGTGGTGATTCGTGTTCTACTCTTTACGCCCGTTCAGCCGGCAACTTGCCATTCGGCTAAAGGGTTACCAAAATGCGAACCGAGGAAGCCGCCGCTTGGGGCAGATTGGAGATTTTTTTATCATCTGAGCGAGGGCAACAACCGTATGGCGTCTTGTTCCCTCCTTGAGTTACTCGACCTCAACAAAGATTCCCTCGCCGGACGAAAGCGTGAGATGATAGAACCCGTCGTGGTCGGGGATCAATACGATGCGTTCCCCGCGAGGCCAAGCGACGACCATCGAGCCTGCGAGCTTCAGCTTGACATGCACTGTCTTGAGCGTTTCCAGCTCGCTCATATTGACGATCGTCATCGCGGTTGCAGGTCCTTCTTTCGCTGCAAAACAACCGACCAACAACGCGTCGTCGCATTGAATCTGCTGAATCGTCGGGAATGTCTGGACCGGGTGGCTGAATTTCAGGTACGGCGTACTACGAGTACAGTTGTGGGCGAGCGCGCCAATGTTCTTATAGCGGACAAAGGCGTCGGAGACTTTGCGAATCTCCTTAAAGACGGTGGCTGCGTCATACCAGGCGTTGGTTCGTTTCCC
>JAJSAJ010000642.1 GCA_024274855.1 Planctomycetota bacterium
CGCAATCGCGTAGGTGCCGTGGCTTACGGCTACCAGTACTCGATCGGACTGTTTTCGTACAGAGACCGGCCGGGGAAGAAGTTCGATGCGGTGAAGTTCGTCGAAGCGACGCGCGCGGCCGGTGGCGAGGTGGCTCAGCTATTTCACTCGATGATCAGCGACTTGGACGAACAAGGCCTCAGGCGACTGCGCCGCCGGGCCGAGCAGTTGGACGTGCTGTTGGAGGTGCATGGAGGCGGGGCGCTTGGCAAGTGGACCAAGTACGAAGAGACGATGCGCCGCACGGCCGCGCTGGGCTGCAACATCATTGGCTGCACGTTCGGTATGTTGATGCGTCCGAACAAAATCGCCACCCTCGAAGCCTGGGACGAACACACCCAGAAGTGCGAGGCCCGCTTGCACGAACTGGCGCCTTTGGCCAAGTCGCTCGGCCTGACAATTGGTGTGGAGAACCACCTCGATTTCACCGTTGAGGAACTGCGAGATATGATCAAACGTGTCAATTCACCCAACGTAGGCGTTATCTTCGACGTGGGAAACACGATCGGCACTCTGGATGATCCGACAGAAGCGGCCGACATTCTCGGCCCGTACACCGTGGCAACCCATTACAAGGACTTTGCCATCGAAGAAGTTGCCCGCGGGTTCCGCTTCACGATGGTACCGTTGGGTTGCGGTAGCTTGCGACTGCCCGATGTCACAAGACAGTTGTTGAAGCACGTCGACCCCGAGATGGGCATGTCGATCGAGATGATGAATGGCCAGCACTTCGAGGTCAACTGGCTGGAAGACCGCTTCTGGCCGGCTTATCGCAACAAAACCGCTCGACAAGTGGCCGCCACGCTGCGCCACGTCCGCGGCAAGGCGATCAACATCGACGAGTTCAAGCTGGTCGAGGAGGTCGACAAGCTGTCCCACGAAGAACACATGAAGCTTGAGCAGGACCGAATGACCCGCTGCATCGCATATCTGAAGGGGATTCTGGACGAGTTGCGTTCGTAGCACCAAAGTGAAAAATGCGGAAGTTGATAGTGAACACCGCTCGACGAAACAGAGCACCCGAGAATGAACGAACGCGAGAATCCATTCGGACGGCCTCACGAACCGCGGGCACGTCGCATGTCACGCCGCGAGTCGCTTGGCGCGATGCCTGCAGGTGTTGCCGGCTCCGGCGACAGCAGCAACAGGCAACGTCCTGCAACGAAACTCGGGCTTTGATCATGGCGCCCCCCCAATCGCGACCACAGAGGCATTTTCATGAATGAATCAAGAAAACAGATTGCTCTCGTCACAGGCGGAGGCAGCGGAATTGGGCGAGCCGCGGCGGCGGCCCTTGCCGATGAGGGTTACGATGTCGTCATTACGGGACGCACCGAAGATACCCTTCGCCAGGCAGCGGGGATGATCGCGAGCGACATCGCGTGGAAAACGTGCGACGTCGCCGATCGCAACAGCGTCACGAAACTGTTCGAGTATCTTCGTCAGAACGACATCGCACCCGATATCCTGGTCAACAGTGCCGGCATCAATGTGGCCAACCGGATGATGGCCAACATTGATCCGGCCGACTTCGACCAGGTGATAAGCGTGAACGTAACGGGAACGTTCAACTGCATTCACGCGGCACTGCCCGCGATGCGTCAGAGGGGCAGTGGAACCATCATCAACGTCGTCTCGATTGCCGGGCGCCGTTCGATGTTGTTGGCCGGCGTGCCTTATTGCGTTTCCAAGTCCGCGCAGAGTGCGTTGGGAACATTCGTCGGCCTCGAAGAGGCCGCCAACGGAATCAAGGTCACCAACATCCTTCCGGGAGAAACGAACACGCCGATCGTCGATCGGCGTCCCACACCGCCACCGCCGGAAAAGCGGGGTGCGATGCTCCAACCGGAAGACGTTGCCGCCTGTATTCTAGCCGTCCTTCGCCTGCCGGCCAGGGCCGTTGTGCCGGAGTTGATCGTAACGCCTCCCTACATGCTGCTCGACTGAAATCATGCCAGGAAGATCCTTATTGCGTTCGTTGAAACAACGGACACGGCGGGACAGGATTTCGGGTGTCCGGACCAGACATTTTCCCTCTTGAACATCTACTGGAGACTTCAGAATGAATTCGCGACGCAAGACTTCTCGACTATGTATCCCGGCCATGTTGGTCATCATTGCAACTTCGGCGCACGGGGCAACGCTTGTGGTGTCCCCGAACGGCGACGACAAGAATCCGGGCACGCACGAGCGACCGCTGAAAACGCTTGTCGCGGCGCGGGAGGCCGCTCGCAAGACCGAAGGCGGCCCGCACCGCATCATCGTGATGGCGGGAGAGTACTTTCTCACCGAAACGTTCGAACTCGACTCGCGTGACAACGGCCTGACCATCGAAGCGGAGGAAAGCGGCACCGTCACGATCTATGGCGGTTCACTTCTTTCGGGCTGGCGCCGCGACGGGGAACATCTCTGGTCTGCCGACGTGCCCGGCGTGAAGCAGGGCGAGCGTGACGAGCGGCACTGCTGGGCGGGCACCCTCGGCCAGAACTGGAAACTTGATCAGGCAGGGATGCTCAAGTTTGGAGGTGCCTCCAAGCCGCGATCAAGAACCCGTGTGGGCAAGGTTGCCCCGTAACGTGCGTGTTTGCTCACATGGGCAAACTGACTTTGAGCAGCTCGTTTCCAGTCTAGAAAGGCAAGACTCATGAAACCGATTCACGCGCTTCCCTTTGCGTTCACAGTCGTCTTGGCGGCAACAGGCGTCTCGGCAGTAGAACGTCCCAATGTGGTTTTCATTTTGACTGACGACCAGGGTTACGGCGACCTTGCTTGCCACGGGAATACGGTGATCCAGACACCGAACCTTGACCGACTGTACACCGAAAGCGTTCATTTCACCAATTTCCACGTGTCGGCAACGTGCTCGCAAACCCGGGCACAATTGATGACGGGACGTTACCCGACACGCACCGGCGTCTGGCACACGATCTCCGCGCGCTCACTGCTTCGCCGTAACGAAGTGACAATGGCCGACCGCTTCGCCGCAGCCGGATACCAGACAGCCATCTTCGGCAAGTGGCACCTGGGCGACAATTTCCCCTTTCGTCCCCAGGACCGGGGTTTCCAGGAAGTACTCTCCATGGGCGGAGGCGGTGCGACGAATATCCCCAACTATTGGGCGAACGACTATTTCGATGACACCTACATCCGCAACGGGAAATGGGAGAAGCAGCAGGGATACTGCACGGACGTCTGGTTTCGCGAGGCACTCCGCTTTATCGAGTCTCGCCCCAAAGACCGCCCTTTCTTCTGCTATATCGCCACCAATGCACCACACTCGCCCTACCTCGTACCGGAAAAATATCGCCAACTCTATCAGCGGTCCGACGTCATTCCCACCATGGCACAGTTCTACGGGATGATCACCAACATCGACGAGAACGTGGGCCGCCTTCGCCGGAGACTCGCCGAGTTGGGACTGGCGGACAATACGGTACTGGTCTTCATGACCGACAACGGATCCTCCGGAGGTTGGCACGCGCCAAAAGGTAAGTACAGCTACAATGCCGGCATGCGCGGCGGCAAAGGTTCGGAGTACGATGGCGGTCATCGTGTTCCGTGGTTCATCCATTGGCCCAAGGGGAGAATCACTGGTGGTCGTGACGTCGATCGAATCACAGCCGGCATCGACGTGCTGCCAACACTCGCGGAACTCTGCGATATCGACCTGGACCCGAACCCCGATCTGCCACTGGACGGCAAGAGCCTGGTCCCGTTGTTGCGGGATCCTCGAACCGAAGATTGGGCGCCGCGAACGCTGATCATGCACAACCAACGCGTCATTTATCCGAAGAAGTGGCGCAGAACTTCCGTGATGACCGATCGCTGGCGACTGGTCGACGAGGACGAGTTGTACGACATGAAGGCAGATCCAGGGCAGCGGAAGAACGTGATCGACCAGCATGCGGAACTGGCACGTCGCCTTTGTCAGGCTTACGAGCAGTGGTGGGCCCAGATGATGAGTTCTGCCGATCAGGAAACCGAGATTGTGATCGGCTCCGATCAGGCAAACCCCACATTGCTCACCACGCATGACGTTCGCGGGGATCTGGCCTGGAATCAGGACCAGGTGTTGGCCGGCAAGTTCACCAACGGCTACTGGCCCATCGACGTGGCGCGGGACGGCATTTACGAGTTCTCGTTGCGCCGTTGGCCGAGGGAAGTGGACGCTCCGATTACGGCTGCGATTCCCGTTCCGGAGAACCTCCGCCATCTGATGCACTACGTCTCGCACAGCGATTACTCGAAAACCCATGAAACGGGCGTGGCCATTCCCTCGACTTATGCCCGGCTGAAAATCGGTCCGTTCGACGCGGACCGGCTGATTCAGAAGGATGATCACGAGGTCGTCTTTCGCGTGCCGCTGAAAGCCGGAAGCACGCGTCTGCAAGCATGGTTCGTCGACGGCAGCGGGAATATCGGTGCCCAGACCTGGGGCGTCTACTACGTATCGGTTCGACGTGTACCGAACAAGTAACCCGAGGGGATCTAAACCATGAAGCGACACAGCAAGACCTTCTCGGTCTGCGTTCTTGTTTTTCTTGTGATGATCGGTCGGACGGCAGTTCGCGGCGACCAACAGCATGTTCGACTGCATTGGCCGGTCGCCCAGGTGCCGTCGGGCGGACGGTACGCCAGCGCGTCGGACCGGCCTGCTCACAGCTGCGTCTCTACGCAGCAGAGCAAGCCACTAAGCTTTACGAAACAGCGGGTCACTCATGTCATGCTCTGCGGTCTGGTCGACGGCAATGCCGGAGACCTTGTCCCACTGGCCAAATCGTGGGGCCAAGCACCAACGCTGAAACTCAACCCCGCGACGGCAGAAAACCTGAGCTATGGCTATGACGTCACCGAGCGAGCGTATCGTATGCGGCTGGAACCCGGAGTACGGCCCGTTTCGATTGATTTCGAGATTCAGGCCTCCACACAATCACCCCTGTTGAATCCGGCCTTCATTCTATGCGACTGGGGACAGCAGAACGCCGCCGTGATCCTTAATGGCGCGGAACTGAGGGAAGGAAAGGAGTTTCGATTCGGTCACCGCAAACGGATCGAGGGAACGGATCTGGTGCTGTGGATACGACGCTCGTCGACCACACCGATTCACATGTCCATTCGTCCGGCTTTGTCGAAGTGAGATGCTCCATGGAATACGCGAGCTATGATCGACTGAAGACGACATTGCTCTGAATCACAGTTGGTGGAGATTCACGATGAGACCGAACGTGAGGACGGGGTGAGGACGGGGTGAAGACGGGGTGAAGACGGGGTCAGGTTCATTTCGGCACTCGCCGGTTGGACCATCGACGCAAGCGCTTCCCGCGGCCGTGTGGACCAACCCACCACGACTCAACGCCAACTCAACGTCATTGACGGGTTCCGAAACATGGAATTTGAATAGGTAGCTTAACCGCACGTCCACCAAGGAGACACGACCGTGAGAACCAATCACAGATCACTGACCGTGCTGATCGCGGCAACGGTGCTGATAGCCGTAGCCGGTCGCGAGGGCGAGGCTCGAGACGAGTACAGCCCCCACGTCAAACTGCAACACGTCTCGCTGAAAGATGCCCGCTGGACCGACGGGTTTTGGGCAACGAGGTACGAACAATGCCGTCGCGTCGTGACGCCGAACCTGTGGCGAGTCATGCAGTTGCCAGACAACGCGGCGACCTTCAACGACCTGCGCATGGCCGGTGGTATGGTTCCCAAGGGCAAGCCCGGCGGAACGAAGTGGAGCGACGGCGACTGCCACAAGTGTATCGAAACCATGGCCTATTTGTTCGAGGTTACCGGCGACAAGGAACTTGATCGGCTGATGGACGAGGCAATCGAGTGGGTTGCCAAGGCTCAACAGCCGGATGGATACATCTCGTCGTGGGTTCAACTCGGCGGTGCCGAACGTTGGGCGGATTTGCGCAATCACGAGCTTTACAACATGGGCCATCTGATGACCGCCGCCTGCGTGCATCACCGTGCCACGGGCAAGGACAGCTATTTAAAGATCGCCATACGGGTTGGCGACTATCTGTACGACCTGTTCTCGCCCCGCCCCAAGGAACTGGCCCATTTCGGCTTCAATCCGTCGAACATCATGGGGGCCGTGGACCTGTACCGCACCACGCGCGACCCGAAGTACCTGAAGCTGGCCGGCATCTTCGTTGATATGCGAGGATCGACACCCGGCGGCAGTAATCAAAATCAGGCTGCCGTGTCGCTTAGGAAAGAACAGGAAGCCGTGGGGCATTGCGTAACGGCCACCTATCTTTGGTGCGGCGCGGCCGATGTCTACGCCGAGACTGGCGAAAAAGCGTTGCTCGACGCGCTCAAACGCCTTTCGTATGACGTGACAAGGCACAAAACATACGTCACCGGCGGCATCGCAGCGCTGCACCATGGCGAGTTGCTACGCCGTACGTTCCGACGCTGGCCACGCGACTCCGTGCACGAAGCGTTCGGAGCCTCGTATCAGTTGCCCAACCGCACGGCTTACAACGAGACCTGCGCCAATATCGGCAACGCCATGTGGAACTGGCGCATGCTGGGGGTGACTGGTGACGCGAAATACGCCGACGTCATGGAGCGTGTATTGTACAACAGTATGCTATCGGCCATTGGTTTAAGCGGCACTGATTTCTTCTACACCAACCCGTTGCGCCGTTGCGGAGCGGACGTTCCGTTGTTGAGCAACGATTCGGCCGCTCGTTGGCCCGATACGACGCCCAAGTCGCCCGTTCACTGCTTCTGCTGCCCGCCCAACGTCTCCCGAACGTTGGCCAAGTTGCAGGGGTGGGCCTACAGCGTATCGGACCGCACGGTTTGGATGAATCTGTACGGCAGCAATCACTTGGAAACGGAGCTTCCCGACGGATCGTCCGTGAAGTTAACTCAGAAGACCGACTACCCCTGGGACGGCAAGATAACGATCACGATCGAGCAAGCGACGGGCGATCCCATGGCGTTGATGCTGCGAATTCCCGGCTGGGCCAAGAAGGCAGCTCTTCAAATCAACGACAAACCATTTTCCGCCGAGCTGACACCGGGGACCTACGCGGCAATTCGCCGATCATGGTCGCCAGGTGACGTGATCGTGCTCGAACTGCCGATGGATGTGGTCTTTCTGCGCGCGAATCCGTTGGTCGAGGAAAACCGAAATCAGGTCGCCGTGATGCGTGGACCGATCGTCTATTGTCTGGAATCGCCGGATTTGCCCGCGGGTATTGGGATCGACGACGTGGTGATCCGCGCCGGTGGCAAGTGGGTGGCACGACAAGACAAGAACCTGCTCGGCGGCGCAGCCGTTTTGGACGGACAAGCCCGCGTCATGCAAACATCTGATTGGAACGATCGGCTCTATCAGCGGTGGGAACCGGCTGACGAGAAACCAATCGACGTCACGCTGATCCCTTACTACGCCTGGGCCAACCGCGGCATCTCGCAAATGACCGTCTGGTTGCCGGCAAGTCCTTGATGGACGCGAGGCCAATCTGATCCATGATGGTCCAGCCGCCGCTTATGCCATCGCAAACTGGCCGACGCCGATCATCTTCAGCGGTTGGGAAATCGGTCAGGATATCATGACCGGGGCCGGGCTTCGAAAGGCACCAGAAGGAACGCCAGTACGTCGGGCCTACGAACTCTACAATGGCCTGAATGATCGCCAGAGTTGGGACCAAACGGCGGTCTTGTACGCCGTCCGGGGACTGGACGGCGGGTTGTCCGACTACTGGGATCTCAACTCGGACGGCTACCTGCATGTCTACGAGGACGGCTCGAACGACTGGCGCACGTCGCCCGACAAAGACCATGCCTACCTGGTTCGGAAAATGGACCCGAAGAAGATCGCTGAGGTGATCGAGGCGTTGATGCTCCGGCCGCCGCACACCAAGCAAATCGAGTCGGTGGACATCCTGCCTGCCGGTCGAGCACTGGAAAAGTACGTTGGCCCGGGGCAGCTGCTTGGGTTGAAGGATAAAGGTGCGTTTCGGTCCACCAGTTGCGAAGGCACCTATCCACACCACTTGCAGGGAATCTGCACGAACGAACATGACGCCATCTACTGGTCCTTCACAACGGCTCTCGTCAAGACGGACACGCACGGCAAGATTCTCAACAAAATTCCGGTTGCTATCCACCATGGCGATCTTTGCTTCCATGATGGAAAGATCTACGTTGCAGTCAACCTGGGAAAATTCAATGACCCGGCCGGCAACGCCGACTCGTGGGTCTACGTCTACAATGCCGACGATCTTTCCTTGTTGGCCAAACACGAAACGCAAGAGGTATTCCATGGTGCGGGTGGGATCGGGTTTCGTGACGGCCATTTCTTCGTCGTTGGCGGCCTGCCCGATACGGTGGATGAGAACTACATCTACGAGTACGACAGCGAGTTTCGTTTCCTGAAAAAGCACGTGCTCAAGAGCGGTCACACTCACCTGGGAATCCAATCAGCGACCTTCGCCAATGGCCACTGGTGGTTCGGTTGCTATGGCAGTCCTCGCGTGATGCTCAAGGCCGACTCATCCTTCGGCTTTCTTAGCAAGTACCAATTCGACTGTTCCCTCGGCATCGTCGGCCTTCCGAATGATCGCTTCCTAGTCGCCCGTGGTCCGTACAAGCCAAACGTCGGATGTACCGGAAATGTGGCGACGGCACACGCTGACGCCGAGAAGGGACTGGTGTTCGAGAACGAACCCAAATGACAGCCTTGAGGTAAACCATGCGTAATCAGCGACACAGCTATCTTCTTCGCTCGGCGTTAGCCTGTTTGGCATTCACGGCCTGCAATGGTTCGGCTCTGGGACAAGAGAAGGACTTCAATGCGTACCCGGATCACGTCTCACGCTACTTGAAGCGATTATATGATCAGCAAGGTCGTCAACTCGAATACCGAGGCAACTATCAACGCGGCTTTGTGATGGCCACGATGCCTTTCGTCAATCCGGCGATGCTGCCGGCACACGTCACCAAAGCGGCTGGAATGACCGTCCTCACCAACTCCGTGCCACTTGTGTTTATGTGTGTCATTTCCCCTTCTCCGCTCGGTAGACTTCCAGCTCGCCAATCGACATCTGCCCTCCCGGCTGGTCTGGTCCGTTGGGCCGCAGCGCGGATACCCGCACGTACCGGGCCATCACCGAATCGAATGTCGCCTCAAACGGTTTGCCGTCATGCCCATCCTGGGCGGCGACCGTGATCCAATGGCGGCGATAGGCCGACAGCTTGAACGCGAACTGCGTGGCGTATCCGTTGCCGAAAGTGACTTTGATGCGGCCAACCGGCACCGTATCGACAAGATCGACCTCGTATGTCCACGGCCACTCGCCGCCGGCGCCGACCCGAACACCAAGGGTAAAATGGGCTACACGCCTCTGCACAGTGCGGCCTTCCGGGGTCGCACCGAGAACGCCCGGGCCTTGTTGGAGGCCGGCGCGTCGGTCGAGGCAATCAGTGACTCCGGTCAACCGCCCCTTCACGTAGCCAGCTCGCATGGCATTATCGCCCTGCTGATCGAGCACGGCGCCGACGTGAAGGCCCGGACCCCCGAGGGAGTTACCCCTCTACACTATGCCAGCCGCTGGCCGAGCGATCCGCGGGTGATCGACCTGCTCGTGCGGCACGGCGCGCGGGTGGACGCCGTCACCGACAACGGTTCACAGCCGTTGCACGAGGCCGCATACATGGGCAAAGCCTGCGGCACCGCCGCGCTGATCCGCCACGGAGCGGACGTCCATGCGGAGTGGAACGGGCGGACTCCGTTGGAATGGGCTGTACGCCGTGAGTCCCCCGACGAGATGCTGCTCCTGCTGGTCGAGTCGGGGGCGACGATTGACCTGGCCTTCCGCTACTCCGGGGATGAGACCGAAGGCGACCGGACGCTCCTCCACGCCGCGGCCGAGGGCGGGGCAACGCGGTTCGCACGGATCTTGCTCGACAAGGGCGCGGACGTCAACGCTAGGGACACCGACGGCCGAACGCCGCTGTACCTGGCGATTCAGGCTGACCGCGTTGACATGGTCCGGATCCTCCTGGAGGCCGGGGCGGCGGTCAACGGCCGCGGCACTCGCGCTGGCGGCGTGGAACGGCTACTGAGCCGCCGGGGCCGGTAGAACGGATTTCCCCGACCACGCGACGGGGTACAAAAAGATTGTCGTCTTCGCACTTTCACCCCTGAATCTCCGAAACCCAAGAAGAAGATGGGCTGGCCGAGAACCAAAAATCCGTGAGCTGATCCTGAAGTTGGCACGCGAGACGGACCGGGGCTACACTCGGATCATGAGCAAACTCAAGAAACCGGCCTGATCGCCCGCTGGCAGGAACACCGACTGATCGACACTGAAGTCGCTGTGCTCCCAACTGCGCATGTTCCCGACGACTTCCGGTTCGATCTTCTCCTCGTTCCAATACAGCGTGAAGACCGCTTCTTGCCGGGCCTCCAACAGCCTCTGCACGTCGAATTCAGGCAACTCCAAGAAGTCGCCTTCGGGTATCCACGCGCCACAGGTGACTAGCACGTGGATGTGGGGATGCCAGTGAAGAAGTTCGCCGTGAGTCTGAATTGCCCCGATCATGCCGGGCACCACATCTGGCAGGCCAAGCTTCCTTTTGCCTTCCACCTTGATGCACGCCCAGGCGCAGGAGGAAAGCTTGCCCAGCAGCTCGCGATCGAAACGTGCGTGAACTCTCAAACGTTTGGGGATTGTAAAAACCACTTGTCGGTGCGCAACGGGAAAACAAACATCTTCGGCGACGTGGATGCCTGTCATAAGCGTGCGCTTCTGATGGCAGGATGGGCAGGTGCAGCGCTGCTTGCAGGAGAAGGCGACAAACATCTCATGTTTGCAGTCCGGGCAGCTAACGCGAGCGAAGCCCTCTTGCAGGTCCCCACACTTGAGAAAGGATTCAATGGATTGTCCGACAATCGGTCGCCAGTAGCCGTATTTGGCCTGAAACCGTTGGTCGTAGACCTGCTGGAAAGAGACAAAATGCTTGTCGATCAAACGCCATAGGTCGGAGGCATGTGGATCACGTGGTCGGTACAAAACGGGCAATTTGGCGCACGCGGCAGCCATGGCGGGAAACCCGGGAGAAATGGACGGACTTTCACTAGAACACGCGTACAGCTTCCCTGGCAATCGGGCATGCCAGCGTACTGGCGAGGAAATGTCCCTCCAGATGTGGAATCTTCCCCGATTGGGACCGATTAGCCAAAACGAGTCTGTCAACGTATACCGCTCAGCAGAATTGACCCACCCATGTTCAGATAAATGGGCCCACTACTATAGACGTGACCCGCCTGCAGTGCCTTCCATGTGCGATGGACCACACGCTTCGTGCGATTCACGCTATTGGGGTCCACCGTCACGACGTATGATTCGACGGCAGGCTTTTTAGCTTTCGTGACCACAAGAAATTGCAGCCGCAACGGCTTGCCTGGCAAAAGCTCTCTTGCCAACTCGCTATAGAGCAGGAGCTGTTCGGGCGAGTCCTCTGCCTACTGCTGACTCCATCGTGACCTGGCCATTTTC
>JAJSAJ010000643.1 GCA_024274855.1 Planctomycetota bacterium
AAACTTGACTCAAATACAACGACTTTCGCCCCATCGAATCCTATCGATTATCTTGGTCACCGGCTAGCTTACCAGGACGCAGAAGGATGACGCCTCGATGTGACGGCAAATTGAATTGTTTCACCGGCGACTGCTCAGCCGCATGCTTGAACGTGTCGTGGGTCAGTATACGGGCCTTGCCTTTGTCCGGAACGGTTACGTCGTGTGCATCCATTTTGCTCGGATTCACAACGACCCAGCCATCTTCGAATTCGCGTATGAAGACATGGCCTTCGCGGCCGGAACGACGGGAAAAAGGCCCCAGCGCTTTGCCCAAGTGAAGGTAGGTTGGATCGAATTCATCAAGCCAGAAGAACTGTGAATACCCCCAAGCCGCATACTCGCGTCGACGGCCGGCAATGACCTGTTTGTCGGAGAACTAGCAGGATGCCGATGAGCCGCACCCGGATGCACGGCTATCGCTTGACTTCGTAATAATAAGCTCTGTAGGTTCCGTCGATCGCAAAGGCTCCATCGGAAGCAACCGGCACGGTCTGCCCGGTCGGCAGGCCGTAGCCGTCCAGTGGCCGGACGCTTGCAGGCTTCGAACCGTCCAGTCGAATTGTGGCCTGAACAGGCTCCATTAACAGAGGTGGCCCGCCAACTTGAAGCAACTTGGACCAATCGGCATTGAACTTTGCCCCACGTTGTTTGTCGCGTGCCATAGCGGTGATCAGGATATGCCGCGAGTCGGTTAGTGGTTGATTGTCCAATGGCGTGAATATCAGTGAAACAAACGGTGTTTTGATGTCCGCGCGAAGGCTTGGTAACTCGATCGGACCATCCTCGGTGAACCCAATGATGGCCTGTGTCTTTTCCGAACGCACTTCAATGCGGCGATGTCCATAATCCCAGACCAGCTGGCCGGTTGTTGATCGCAATGACTTGGTTGCCGGATCAAGGTACGCGCTGAGTGGTTTTTTGTTGGAATGTGGGTCCTTGCGAAAATCGATCGTTACCCGCCCGATAGCGAGCGTAGCCGGGTCGGTCGTCGCGTTTCCGGTCAGTTCTTTCGCATCCCACCCACCGCCGGACAGAGCCTGTCCCAGCACGTCCTTGCCGGCGAAAACGTCGGATTTTCCAAGCTCGCGGGCGGCTACTACCTCGGCTTCCTCGATATGACCGTTGTGAATCGCGAAAGCTAACGCAGGAAACTGTCCCATATAGTGAGGCGTCTCGGAAACATATTTGCGCAGCGATGGCCAGCCATCGCCCATGTGGTATGTATTGCAGGCAAAATGACAAACGGCATCCCAGCCTTGCAAGCCGAACCCATAGAACGCATACAGAGGCGCGGCTTCGGCCTTGTAAGGTGAAGGAGGCATCATGCTCCATTCGCTGACGCAGAACGGCTTGTCTCGCATTTGAAAAAGGCCCAACGCAAGAAGGCCTCGCCCTGGAACGCTCAGATGCGTGCGATTGTTTACGTTGCCTTCCGTGATGACGTGTCCACCCGCCCCACCTCCAAAGTAGTTGTGGCGGTCGATCATATCGGCGGCTGAATCGGCCAGCAAGTTGGCCATGCTGGCGCCTGGCCCGCCCGATTTCCAGGCGGTGGCTACCGTGACCCCCTGAAAACCAATCGCCCGCACTTGCTTTTGTCGCCGAACGTAGTAATCGCGTTGCAACTTAGCCATGAACTCGATATAGTCGCCCGCCCGGCGGAATTGGCCCCGATATTCGTTCAACGGTCCGCCACTCCCCCAGTGATAAGCGCCCATCAGGCCAAGCTCGCCCGCCTGCCAGTTGTCATCCCGATCCCATCGGCCGGCCCACGCCTTGCCAACCGATGCCTTGTCTCCATATTTCTGCTTGACGAAATCGAAGAACGCACGCCGCATTTTGCTTGCAAACAGGGGGAACTTGTTCTCCCGCAGGCCGTTAAGCGTGTGGAAGAACACGTTGCTCTCATTCTG
>JAJSAJ010000644.1 GCA_024274855.1 Planctomycetota bacterium
AACCAACACAAGCTCGCCGCAACGCACTAGCACAGCAAATGAGAACCTATCTGCGCGCGGCGGCGGAGAGTCACCATCAACTGCAACAACGTCTAAGCCAGAAACAAGAGACGGGCGAATTGGATGCTCTGGAACGTAAAATTCTACGCAATACCTACTTTGAATACGCGGACGCGCTTTTTGATCTTGGCGACTACGAACAGGCGATCAAAGCCTATTCGGACGCGACGAATCGTTATCAGCATTCGCCAGAGGCCATTGAGTCATTGATGCAGATTGCCAGTTGTTATCGTCACATGAGCGCACCGGACGAGGCAAGGGCGACGCTCCTTCAAGCTGTCGGCGTCTTGTCACGAATCCGCGAAGATACCGATTTCGAGAAAACAACCCGATACCGTCGCGACGATTGGAAAGAGCTTCTCACCTGGTTATCCAAGTGGTAGTCTCGCCCCGACCGAACGCTTTTTTCAAACAGGGAATTGAACAGGACAACTTCAAGGACGAGAAAGGATTGCCTGGCGTGGACGACCGTTTCGACACCGATTTCCTTACTGAGCTGATTGGCAAGAAACTTGCCGTACTGCAACAGCTGCGAGATCTGTCTCGACGGCAAACGGATTTAATCACAGACGGGAATACGTCACGTCTTCTGTCAGTTCTCGCAGCCAAACAGACCTTACTGGCTGAACTGCAAAAAATCCAAAAACGGCTGAATCCCTTTCGCAACCAGGATCCGGAAACACGGCACTGGCGATCCCGCGAGGATCGCCTGCAGTGCCGCCAACTATCGGAGCGTTGCGAAACACTGCTCGGTGAGATCATGCTGGTGGAACGTCAGAGCGAATCCGAGTTGCTTCAGCGTCGAAACGCCGCCGTGGCGCGTCTTCAAGGAAGCCACTCGGCAACCCGAGCGACCCGCGCGTACATTGACTCACCGCTACCGACACGGCAGAGACTAGACCTAAGTTCCGAATCCTAGATGATCGCCCCTTCCAGACGGTACGACCGGAAGATGGACTGAACATGATGACAACAGCGCAAACGCGGCCTATTCGCAAGGACCATCCGAAAAGCGTCCGTCCGGACCACGCCACGGAACTGCAAGCGGTTCTGGCCGCCTGGCAATCGGCGACCGATCGCTTGCAGAAAACGCACGAGACGCTTCAGCACGAAGTCAAACGTCTGACCGACGAACTGGAAATCAAGAATCGAGAACTAGCTCGCAAGAACCGATTGGCCGATCTTGGCCAGATGGCATCTCACGTGGCTCACGACGTTCGCAACAGCCTGGTTCCTCTGACGCTCTACTTGAGCCTACTCCGCCGACATCTGGCTGGATCGCCAAACTCAGTGGCACTGATGGACAAGATCGATTCCGGTTTCACCGCATTAGAGGCGATTGTCAACGACCTGCTTCAGTTCACATCCCAACGCGATCCAATGTGGCAGCCTTTTGATCTTGGCAAGCTGGTCAACGACGTTTGCGAAGGGCTGCTCCCGCAACTGGAGGCCCAAGGAATTCGGACCGAGTTGGATATCCCGGCCGGTCTGACCCTGGTCGCCGATCCGGAGATGATGCGTCGTGCGGTACTGAATCTGCTGCTGAATGCCCTGGATGTGATGCGGCATGGGGGTGAATTAACGATCACCGGAATAGCGATTTGCCATGGCATCGAGCTGGAGATCGCCGACAGCGGTCCCGGACTCGGGGATGACGAACCACGGCGTCTGTTCGAGCCTTTCTTCACGACAAAAGACGGGGGAACGGGGCTCGGCCTGGCCATTGTCGAACGCATGGCGACCGCCCATGGCGGCGAGATCATTGCGGCCAACTGTGCCCAGGGCGGTGCCGCGTTCACCATCCGAATACCAAACCGATCGATGGAGACAGTCGCGTAATGGCCTCAGACGACATCACACCCCCGATTGGAAACATCTTGGTCGTGGACGACCACCGGCGTGCGCGCGAGTCGATGGCCGATATTCTCATGCATGCCGGCCATGAAGTTCACTGCTGTGGCAGCGCCATGGAGGCGTTGGCAAAGCTGCAATCCTGGCCCGCCGACGTCGTCCTGACCGACTTGAAAATGCCGGGCATGACGGGACTCGAGTTGATTCAGGCTCTGGCTGAACGTCAGATCGATGCTCAGGTTGTCATGGTGACGGCTCACGCCACGGTGGCTTCGGCCGTTACCGCCATGCGTTACGGCGCGTTTGACTACATCGAGAAACCCTTCAGTATCGACCAACTCGAGAATCTTGTTTCGCGAGCGCTCCGCAACGGCGAGTCCCATCGTCAACAGTCGCACGTACCGGCATGCGGCAGCGCCTGCGACCAGGTCGCGATGATCGGCTCGAGCGTGGCGATGCGAACGCTCCGCCATCGCATTGCCCAAATCGGGCCGACCGCCGAAACCGTCCTCATCACCGGAGAGAGCGGAACCGGCAAGGAACTGGTCGCTCGGGCGATCCACCTGGCCAGCAAGCGGGCCGAAACGACGCTGGTCGGCTTGAACTGTCCGGCCCTTTCGCCCCAACTCATGGAGAGCGAATTATTTGGACATCGGCAAGGGGCATTTACGGGCGCCGATTCATCGCGAGTCGGGCGTTTCGAACTGGCCGACGGTGGCACCATCCTGCTGGACGAAATCACCGAGATTGCTTTGCCGCTGCAGGCCAAATTGCTGCGTGTGTTGCAAGAGAAGACATTTGAGCCGGTCGGGTCCAGTACTTCATTACGTGTCGACGTGCGGGTTCTCGCAACGACAAACCGCGACCTGCTCGGAGAGATACGTGCCGGTAATTTTCGTCAAGATCTCTACTTTCGGCTCGCCGTACTCCCGATTCATGTACCGCCTCTTCGCGAGCGTCCGAAAGATATCCCGGAGCTGGTCGAGTATTTCCTACGGCGAGCGGCAATTCGGCTGGAAAAACCCGCCAGCCAGCTGGACGCGGACGCCCTCCAACTGCTGCTTCACTACCACTGGCCTGGCAATGTTCGTGAATTGGAAAACATTATTACGCGGGCAAGCCTGTTGGGCGACTCACTCATAACAGCATCTGAATTACGCGACTGGTTGCTCGATGTGCCAGGCAGGATACCCAGCAGCGGGGCACCGCCGACTCCGCCGGCGAGTATTGAGGTCGGCATGAGTCTTCAGGTGATGGAACGTAAGCTGATTGAAGCAACACTGGCACACTACGACGGTCACCGTGCCAAAACAGCTAAGGCGTTGGGAATTGGTATTCGAACACTAGCCAACAAGTTACGCGGCTATGGCTATGGCCCACGCGCCAAAGCCTTTTCACGTGCAGCCTGAAACACTAAAAACTTCGAACAGGAGCATTTGTCAAGAAATAGACTGCAGGCCTGGCTCGTTCCGATCGGCAATTCCTGCCGATTGCAATGGGCAACGCTTGCCGATTTCGTCGGTGGCCGGTGGCCGGTGCGTCCTGTCACCGGAAAGACATCTGGCCAATGAAATCAGGAACTAACCTCGGATCGAGCAAGGCAGTTTGGACGACTGGCCAGCTCCGGTCGGCAATCGAAAAACCCTGATGGCATGCGACTTGCAGCCAGCCTTTGGCACAAGAATGCGAAAGCGGGTCTGGAGGCCCCCATGATTCCCAATTTATTCGACAGCACGAACATACCGGTTCTCCAAGAGGTGTTGAGTTTTTCCGAGGCTCGGCACAACGTCCTGGCCGGGAATATTGCCAACGTCGATACGCCGGGGTACAAGGTCCGTGATCTTTCACTCGATACATTTCAAGAACGTCTGAAGGAAGCCATTTTCGAACGTGACACGGCGCGTCAGGCACCCTCGCCCGGCCTCGCCCAGAGCGATCCCGGCGATGCTCTGCGAAACGTGCATGATTCGATCAAATCCGTATTGTTCCTTGATGGCAGTGATGTCGGCCTGGAACAACAAGTTACCGAAGTCGCCAAAAACCAATTGATGCACAACATGGCAATTGCCATCATGAGTAGCCAGTTTCGCCTGTTGCAGACCGCCATCAGCGAACGCGTCTGATCGGTTCCCACGTTTCGAATTGGTTCACCAAGGAAGGGTCCCCATGTTTAGAGCACTTGACATCAGCACGAGCGCTCTGGTTACCCAGCGAACTCGATTGAATGCCATCTCAGGCAATCTGGCCAACATGTCGTCCGTGCGCAATGAAAACGGTGAGTTGAAGCCGTATCAGGAACGGTTTGTCGTCTTCCAGCCGGACGAAGATCTTCAAACGCGAGACGGCGCCATGGGCGTCAAAGTCAGCTCGGTGCAAACAGAAACCGTCGAACCGAACTATCGCTACCAGCCCGGTCATCCCCTTGCCATCAAGCAGGGCAAATGGAAAGGCTATGTGGCATACCCCAAGGTCGACATGGTAACTGAGTTCGTTGACTCATTGGTCGCCACACGCGCCTATGAGGCCAACTTGGGGATTATGGAAGTGACGAAAGATCTGAATCAACAGTCGCTTAGGATCATTGCATAGTCGGCGTCCGGCATAAGCTGGAGCCGCCAACGTGCGCAAACCGCGTACGCCCGAAGAAACCAGAACAGAGGCAACCGACGCGAGGGACGCGAAGGGGCGTCCACGATTCAAACAGCGCACTTGGCTTCGGCTCCGCGTCCCCGCACTGCCAGCCAGGCAAGAGCAACGGAGAATCACCCGTGGGAGGGCTCCAGCAAGCCCCCTATACGATCGAGGAGACTGATAACGCCATGAATCCGATTCAAGGACCACTACGACCACCGACTCCACCTCCCATGCCCGCCATGTCGCCAAGCATGCCGATGGATACGGAAGAAGTACCATCGTTCAAGAACTTGTTGATGGATGGAATCGAACAAGTCAATGCGATGCAACACCAGGCCGATACGGCCGTCCAACAGCTGATGACCGGTGACGACATCGATCCGGCTGCCGTTTTGACAACGGTCCAGAAGGCAGACATGTCTTTTCGAATGATGATGCAGATCCGAAACAAGCTGATGCAGGCCTTCCAGGAGATCAAGGAGATTCGAATTTAGCAAGCTCGTGTCAGCGGGCGTTGACGCGGCCTCGGCCGTAACTGAGATTGTCACACTCGCCACGAGAAGGCCTTGCATTTTCCACGAAAACCTGTTGCCTTTGCCCTGCCGCCGCGCCGGTATGCATCGCGGCAGTCCTGAGAAAAACGGAGTCGAGGGATGGACTTTCTGAACAAATCATACGGACAGGTCACCGATCTATTCCGTAGCATGACACCCGGCTCGCGCATTACAGCCGGCCTTCTGCTGATCGTGATCACGACAAGCCTGGTCTATTTGTTCGTTTTTCAGGCGCAATCAGGAACCGACTACCTGTTCGGAGCTCGCGAGTTCTCGCAAACCGAGCTTGACGCCATGCAAAAGGCATTTGGCACCGCCGGGCTCGATCAATTCGAGGTGGTCGGTTTTCGGATCAGGGTTCCACGCCGCAAGCGCTATCAGTACATCCAAGCTCTGTCACAAGAAAACTTTACTCCGGAGAACTTCGATTCAGCCGTCGACGAGGTATTGTCGAGCAGCAGCAGCTGGTTTGAATCGAGTCAGCTGCGATCGATGAAAATCCAGCATGCCACTCAGAAGAAGCTGGCTCGAGTCATCTCGGCGATCACGGGAATCGAACGGGCAACCGTTCAGTATCACGAAGAACGCAAGGGGGGATACCCAGTCGAAACGATTCGGAAGGCAACGATCGCGGTCGCTGCTTCGGGGCGAAGACCTTTGGATGCCGCCCTAGTACGCGCCGTTCGGGCGACAACATCGGGCTGGTTCGGTATCGATCCTGAAAACGTCGTCGTTACGGATCTGGTCCGAGGCCGCGCTTATGGTGGCAAGAACGATATTGACGATCGCGGCGCGGCCGACACGGTCTATGCCGACACGAAACACATGTTTGAGAAAGCCTGGCAGGAGACCATTCTCGATCGGCTCTCCATGTATCCAGGTATCGTTGCCGCGGTCAATGTGCAACTCGATCCGGAAATGGATAACGTGACCAGCAAAGTCACCTACGATCCGCAAGCAACCGCAATTGAATCCAACACGTCTCAAAAGACGCGAGAGACCAAGTCGCCGGCCGGCGGCCGACCCGGCGCGGTCACCAACGAAGTACCGAGCAACCAACCACGGGAGATTCTCGCGTCGAGCAGTCCGATCGTCTCGTCCGATGAATCGACCGAAAAGCAAGTCTCGGTCGCCGGACACGAACAGACACGTTCCAAGAAGGCATCCTTGATTCCCCAGCAAGTCACGGTCTCGGTCGGCGTTCCCAAAAGCTACTACCGTACAGTCTGGAAACAACGCAATCCTCCGAAGGCCGACCAGGCACCGGTCGAACCGGATCAGACAGCACTCAAGGGCATCGAACAGGATGTCAAGAAGGACATTGAAGTGGCCATTGTGAGTCTGCTACCTTCCCTGTCCGCCGGCACCAATCCGTACCCTCAAGTAACAGTCACCAGTTACGACGACTTGCCACCCGAACCGATTGTCGAGCCGTCAATGGCCGAAACCGGTTTGGCGTGGCTCTCGGAAAACTGGCAGACTCTGGCCCTTTTTGGCATTGGCCTGATCAGTCTCATGATGGTTCGCGGCATGATTCGATCGGCTGCCGCCGACGCGCCCCCCACGCCCGCGGTATTGCCCCTACCCGAGCACCCTGCAAATGAAACAACCGAAGAGGAGCCTCACACCGAAGAAACAATGGTCCTCAATCGTCGCGCCAAGTCGACCGGCTCAACACTCCGTGAAGAACTCACCATACTCGTCAAAGAAGATCCAGATGCGGCCGCGAACGTGCTCCGTACGTGGATCGGAGATATCGCATGAACAACCAATCCTCAGACGCGCTCAGAAAGGCCGCGATTCTGATTTCCAGTCTCGACGCGGCCAGTGCCGATACGCTGCTGGAACAAATGGGGCCGGAATACGAGGCACATGTCCGGCAAGCCGTCATGCAATTGGATGACTTCCAACCCGAAGAACAGCAACAAGTCATACGTGACTTCGTCAATCGCAATCCAAACTCCACGCTATTCAATTCCAGTGGCGTCGAATTGGATGACTCCCTTGCTCGGAAGCTCGAGCACGCCACGGACGACGTACCGACACACGCGGCGGATGTCGCCCCCAAGGCGTCACCATTTCACTCGCTCCACCATGTCGACCCAATAACGCTCGCTCACGTATTGAACCACGAACATCCGCAGACCATTGCGATCGTCGCCGCCCATTTGCCTGCACAACAGAGTGCCGACATGTTAGCTCAACTACCCGAACGTATTCAGTCAGAGGTACTGATACGAGTTGCACGAATGGACCAGTTAAGTCCGGACATCATTTCCGACATCGAATCCGAGATGCAGCACCTGCTGGCTGATAGTAGCCAAGGGAAACCGACGGAAACCATCGGACTGAAAGCTGCGACGGCCATTTTGAGTGCAGCGCACGCGACTCAGCGCCGGCAACTTGTCTCCAATCTCGCGGAGCAGGACCGGGTACTGGCCAAGCGCCTCGGCAGCACGCAATCGATCGGTCCCGTCGGCAACCAGATAACGGTCGACAGACGCTCTCTCGACCAAGTACCGAAAACGGGGCCCTTTAACGCAAACTCCATGTCGCAGCCGGTCAATGACGGAACATGTAACCCAACCCGTGCCCACACAACTCGATTCGCCGATTTAGAGCAACTGAACGACTATGCATTGGCCCAAGTGCTGCGTGCATGCGAACCTCATGCCACGCTGCTGGCGCTCGCCGGCGCGAGCCACTCCCTTGTGCAACGCATCCTGGGACATTTGCCGGCACGTGAAGCACGCCAACTGGAACTCCAAATGCAACAACTGGGGCCCATTCGACTCGACGACATTGAACAGGCACAACAGCAAATGGCTTTGATCGCACAACAGTTGATGGACAAACAGCAGATCGAAGGACCATCGCCCGAACGATTTACGGTCGCCGCATAGATTGGCCTTATTCCGACGTGCCGAAATCGCGGAACCACGACACGACCGCGGTTCACAATCCGCATTCCCACATAACCGAACACCACGACAGAAGACAAGAACCATGGCGTCCATTATCAAGGCAGGTTCAATCCACGCTGGACCGTCTGTTACCCAGCAACAAGCGTTTAACTTTGAAGATATATCTCAGCGAGCCTCTGGCTACTTGGAGACCGTCCGGAAGCAGGCCGCTGGAATCATCGCGAGCGCTCGCCAAGAGGCAGCGGCAATTCGCGAGGAGGCGAAGAAGAGCGGAACAGAAGCGGCGGAGGAAGAGGCGAACCGGATCGCCCAACAGGACATTCAAGCAAAATGGCAATCCCTGCAACCGGCTCTGCAGCAAGCAATCACCGAGGTCAGTCAACTCAGAAACCATTGGCTACGGGATTGGCAGCAGCAACTGGTCCATCTGGCGGTCGCCATCGCCGAACGTCTTGTACGAAGCGAACTGGCTCGACGGCCGGAGATCTCGCGACAATGGATTCGTGAAGCCTTGGAAATGGCGGCGGGAAGCCACTCCATTGCTTTGCACTTGAATCCCCAGGACCTTGATGCGATCGGCAGCCAACAGGCGATCATCAAGGAGTCATTTGGACACCTTGCGGAAACCCAAATCGTCGCCGATCCACAAGTCCAGCCCGGAAATTGCCGTGTCACGACGGAACACGGAGAGATCGATCAACGGATTCAGGCCCAGTTAGCACGTATTGAGGAAGAACTGACCGACTGACGGGAAACACGACCGGCCAGATAGATAGATAGGGAAACCGCCTCCACGCCGGTTCACCAACCCGACTCAAACAGATAACGGTTCTGTCATGGATGACTTCACACATTTATTGCCAACGATCATGTCGACTGCGCTGACAGGCCGTGTTGTCCAGACCAATGGATTGTCAACCGATGTTGCCGGCTTTCCGGCACCGGTGGGCGCCATGGTCGAGATTCAGCGTCAAGCCGGCGAACCACTCCGTGGCGAAGTGATCGGTTTCCGGGACAACCGAACGGTCATCTATCCGTTTGGAAACCTTTCAGGCGTGCAGCGTGGCAATCGTGTGCGTCTGGTCCGAACGGGCCGATCCGTGCATGCGGGCGAGGAACTGCTTGGCCGTGTCGTCAATGCGCATATCGCGCCCTTGGACGAGCGTGGCCGTTTGGCCGGTCTTTGTCGTGTTCCACTGGACCGTTCGCCGCCACCCGCTTTCAAGCGTCCGCGCATCGACGCGCCGTTAGCGACCGGAATTCGCGTCATTGACGGGCTGCTGACGTGTGGTCGGGGCCAACGCATGGGCATCTTTTCGGGGTCCGGAGTCGGCAAGAGTGTGGCTCTCGGCATGATGGCTCGGTATACATCGGCCGATGTCAATGTAATCGCACTGATCGGCGAGCGAGGCCGCGAAGTCAACGAGTTCATTGAAAAGGACCTTGGGGCTGAAGGGCTGGCTCGAAGTGTCGTGGTCGTCGCCACAAGCGATGAACCCGCATTGCTTCGTATCCGAGCCGCGTTGGCGGCCACCGCAATTGCCGAGTATTTCCGCGACCGGGGGCAGCACGTGCTGCTGATGATGGACTCCCTCACGCGATTCGCGATGGCTCAGCGAGAAATTGGCCTGGCGGCCGGTGAACCGCCCACAACGCGTGGCTATCCACCCTCCGTTTTTGCGATGCTTCCGCGACTCGTCGAACGCGCCGGCATGTCGGAACACGGAAGCATCACTGGCTTCTACTCGGTGCTCGTCGAAGGTGATGACACGAACGAACCAATCAGCGACGCGGTACGAGGGCTGTTGGACGGCCATACGGTGTTATCACGAGCCTTGGCCGCGAAGGGCCATTACCCGGCAATCGACATATTGAGCAGCATCAGCCGGCTGATGCCGAGCCTGGGATCGGATGCACAACTTGCAGCCGCAGCCAGGATACGCGAACTGATTGCCATATATCACGACCACGAAGACCTGATTTCCATCGGTGCCTACCGGGCGGGAAGTAACCGTGGCGTGGACGCCTCGATTGCAATGAAACAAGACATTGATGCGTTCTGTCGCCAGCAGATGCGAGACGAGACGACATTCGATTCGACACAAAACGCCCTATTGCAACTCGGAGCAAAGTGCGAACAGGCCCTATCCGCACCCGCTGCTGTCGGTACACCCGACGGGTAACACTACCAATTAATGAGAGCGTCGCATGGCAGGTTTCACATTCCGACTGGAACCAATTCTGAAGCTGCGAATGACCGCGCGCGATCGCTGCCGCGAATCGCTGGCCGCCGCGTATCATGCCGAGCAGATTATCCAACAGCAACTTGAAGCGGTACGGCAAACGATACGGCAGAGCGAACGGATGCGTCGCCGCCTCTCGAACCCAGGACACATCAATGTCGATCGGCTGCTCGACACACACCGTTATGAAATGACGTTGGAATCACAAGTCACGGAAATGGAACGGAAGCGATCACAAGTGCAAGCCGAGATCCAACGACGCCGCGAAGCACTTGTCGAGGCCGACCGCGAAGTGCGTCTCATGGAAAAGCTGCGAGCCAAAAAGCAGTTTGCATACCGCCAACGCGAGGCGAAGACCGAGATTCGCGAACTGGATGAAGTCGCTCTGCGCCGAGGTGGCGCGAACTGGGAGGGCGAACCGTCATGAAAAGACTCATTTCAGTAGTCAACGCGGCATTTCTCTACTTCTGCGTCGCCACCGTAATCGCTCTCGTTGCCGGACTCGGTACACTCTGGGCCAAGGGAGCACTTGGTCCGGATCGCATGGTCCGCGTATTCGCGGCTCTGCACGGCCTCGATGTTGCAGCACTTCAAGCCAAAGCCAATGCGAAGGAAAACGCCTTTCAGACGGAACAGCCATCGTTTGATGCAATCACGCAAGCAAGAGCCATGAAAAGCCTTGATTTTGACCTCCGAGAAACGGCTATCGAAAAAGGGCTCGCCGATCTGAGCAACATGCAGGACCGCTTACGCACTGAAAAAACACGCTTCCAAGAGCTGACCAGTGCGTACGATAAACAACTTGAATCACTCGCCCAGAAAGAGGAGGCGACTTCGGTTCGAGAGTTGCAACTGACACTCGAAGCAATGAAACCCAAACAGGCAAAAGAACAGATTGTGAAAATGCTCGACGACAACGCAATGGATGTTGTTGTCGCCATCGTAAAACGAATGCCAATCGATAAACGGAAGAAGATCCTCGCCGAATTCAAACAAGGGACCGATGCCGATGATCTCTACCAGATACTAAAGAACATCCGAGAAGGAGAACCGATCGCATCGGAAATTGAAGAAGCACGTGAACAGACAAAGACTTTCGGCGCAAAGAACTGACACGCCGGGCGATCTCCCCTCGTAATTCGAATAGAGCCCAGGAAACCGAATCGATGGAACCTTCATCAAATACAAGACGTTTCGGACCACCAGACATCCGCCCGCCGCGGACATTCCCCGAATCATCCGCTGACAACGGGTTCCAACACTACCTTGGACCACCATCTCCGAATCCGATCAAGCCACCGACGAACGCCGGCCAAGCTGCCGAACCCTCAGAAGGCACGTCGAGCGACTTGCCCTCGAACGATGAAACACTGGCAAACAGATCAACGGCAGCAGACACGTCCTCAAGTCAAACAAACAGCGAACGCTCCGAGGCGCCGGATTCTCGGAAAAATGACGACAAATCGACGGCATCCCCCCCCGCAGTTCCCATCGACGAGCCTCCAGTACCTGCCGAGGGCGTTGCGCAGGACACCGTCACGCCGAGTCAGGCCGATACGGCGCAACAACCTGCCACGCGGCTTGCGGAAGAGACTCCAGGACGATCGGCTTTGCCAGACGGTACTCCGCCTGATGAGCCAATGGACATCGTTAACAACGTGGAGGATGACACAACCGACGGTCGGCCGACCGCGCCGCACGATACGCCTGCCAAGCCTGAGCAACAACCGAAACGCGTTCCGATCGTCAAGATGGCCACCATTGAACCGGCCAAGCCAATTGACGTTGCAGCCGGAAAGGCCGAAAGCGGAGAGCAGACAAAGAGCGACCGCGTCAAACGTCGAGCGCACTCGGGCAAACCGTCCGAATCCCAGGTCATCCGCCCCAACTCGCCGGATCAAGTCGCCGAACACTCCGCCAGAGCGGAACGAACGGCCGCCCTGGTAGCCGCGGAGGGGGAATCCGAGCCGAGTCGTTCGGCAACAGACCGTTCAGCTGACAAACATCTGGCCGCCGCCAAGCTGTCCGAGACGGAATCTGGGGCCCGAGCCGAACCGGCACGAGGTGAACTCTCCAATCGGTTATTCAGTCGAAGCAGCCAAAAAACGGAAGAACAACATTCTCTGACTCCAGCAGAACAAACACGCTTCGTGCGCCGCGTGGCACGTGGCATGCAAACAGCCGCCGATCAAAACGGCCCCATCCATCTGCGGCTCCGACCGTCGGAATTGGGATCGCTCCGTCTGGAAGTCACGATCGATCGAGGCACTCTGTCAGCGCGGATACAAACAGAAACTCACATGGCGCGCACCGCGTTACTTGATGCACTACCTCAACTACGGGATCGTCTGACCGAACAAGGAATCCGCATTGAACAGTTTCACGTGAGCGTGGGAGGGCAGGGGGGTGGCGAATTGCCGCAACAATCACGGCATGGCCAACTCGATACGGTCCCCCATTCCGGACCGCAAAGGCCTCGACTCGAAGAAAAACAAACGGTGGCTGCCGCGTCGACCAACAGCCTGACAGTCGCTCCCGGAAAACTGAACGTCATTGTTTGACGAGCCGGCACAACAGATTCAACCACGGTGCAAGGAAACACGATCATGGAATCGATTCAAGCAATCAACACCACAGCGTCTCAACGCCAAACCGAGGGCAACAGCCTGAATGACCTGAAAACCGATGATTTTTTGAAGTTGATGATCGCGGAACTGCAAAACCAGGACCCATTGGAACCCATGGACAACACACAGTTAGCGGAACAATTGGGGCAGATCCGCAACATCGGCGCAACCGATCACCTGACCGAAACGCTCGACGCGGTTCTGATCGGGCAAAATCTAGCCACGGCAAGCAACCTGATCGGTAAACAGATTAGCGCACTCGACGATTCGGGAACGGACATCACGGGCGTCGTTGATCGAGTATCGGTCGAGCCGGACGGGGGCAGTGCGTCCCGCAATGTACGCGTTCACATTGGAGGCCAAAGCATCAAATTGGAAAACGTCCGCGAAATCCTGCCACAAGTCGGCTTGTAAAAAGGCGTATCGTTCCCGGTCGTCACGAGCGTTCAGGCGAGCACGCCTGGCATGTGGATCCTGAACGGGGCACCAGCCAGGCCAGAGAGACTCAAGCAGGAAACGCTCGGTGTCGCAGGACAGACGGGAACGCTCATTGAGCTGATAGCGGTAAGACTGAAAACGGGCCGACCGGCATTGGACTTTCACTCGGGTCGCGGTAGCAACTCGATTCAGCACATTCATGGAGGGGATCGATATGGGACTTTCATCAGCACTCACGACGGCGTTGACCGGACTGAACGCAGCGGAAACGCAAATTGACGTGTCGGGAAACAACCTGGCTAATGCCCAAACGGTCGGATTCAAGGCATCCGATGTCGTTTTTGCCACCCAGTTTCTGCGAACGCTCAGCCAAGGCTCGGCGCCGACCGACAACACAGGCGGATCGAATCCTCGACAACTGGGCCTGGGAGTCCAGGTCGCGGGCATCACGCCCAACTTCTCCCAGGGAACACTCGAAATCAGTTCGCGCCCATCCGATCTTGCTATCCAGGGCGAGGGGTTCTTCATCGTGGAAGGTCAACAGGGAGAACCACTCTATACGCGAAACGGGATCTTCTCGACCAATTCGCAAAACGAGTTCGTCTCGGCGACCGGAAATCGCTTACTCGGTTTCGGTGTGGATGAGTTCTACAACTTGCAAACAACGGAACTTGTCCCGTTGACCATTCCGCTCGGTTCCGCCGCCGCGGCCCAAGCCACTCAAAACGTCTACCTAAACGGAAACCTCACACCGACAGGTGATATTGCGGACATGGCGGAGGTCATTGAAAGCGACGTTCTCGGCGATGGGATGGTTCCGAGACCAGACGTACATGACGCGACCAACCCCATGGTCATGGAAGTCGCCCAGAAGCCCAACGCGAGCGGGAGCACCAGCAGTACAGGGGGAAGCGGATCGTCCTTCATCGCGGGCGATCAATTCGAATATGTATTCACGTTCGTTGACGGAACGGGCAAAGAGACGTTGCGCTCCAAGTCGACCATCTCGTCGACCATAGCCGCCAATGGCGAAAACATCACACTTTCCACCCTGCCAACAAGTCCGCTCGACGCCCTCTGGGCTCCGCAATATGACCAGCTGAACGTCTATCGCCGCAAGCTGGGCGTGGTTACCGGCGACCCGGAAGCCGATTTTCGCCTGGTTGGCACAACGCCTCAAGCAAGCGCCTCGTTTGTCGATAACGGAATCGCAGCCGGAACCCAACTGGATGAAACCGATTTGAATGGGATATATAGCTACTTGGTCACCTTCTCGGGAACCGGCGTTGCCGAAAGCCGACCCTCGGAACTACTCGGCCCGGTTAGTCTGGTCAACGGCCGAGTACGACTGGACGATCTGCCATCAATCCCGAGTGGCCCGGGGATTCCCGAGTACGACACGATCAACATCTACCGCAACCTGTCGACGAACTCGGACGAGTTCTTTCGCGTGGCCCAACTGGCGCCGACGGATGACTACACAGACTACCGGACGGATGCCGACATTTCGGACTTGACGAACCCGACAAACCAGCAACTCGACATGGATGGTCCGAAGATTACCAACGCCACGCTTCTGACCCAAGTCGTCAAACGCAACGGCTTGGAATACGAAACAGCCTTTCAGCCGGGCGAGCTGACCTATTCGGCTCGCAAAGGCGGTAATCTGCTGCAGGAGAAAACCTTTGACATCACCGACGAGACTACGGTCGGTGAATTCCTGCAGTTTCTTTCGGCAGCCTCCGGCATTCAGACTGCGACACCAGGAGACCCCGATTCGATTCCCGGATCCGTTAACGGCATCCCCGGAGAGACCGGTACTCTATTGCCGGGCGCCGTCGTCACTGCCGATGGCCGGCTTCGCATCATATCGAACAACGGCACCGCCAACGCGCTGAATATTTCGTCGTCGGCCTTTAAGTTGACAGATCCGAACGGCACTTCGTCGACACCCAACATGGGATTCTCCAGCGCTCAAGAAGCGAGCGGGCAGAGTGCAACAACCGACTTCATCGTATACGATTCGCTTGGCATTCCGTTGGATGTTCGCCTGACAACGGTGCTTGAATCTCGAGACGGCACAACAGCAACCTATCGGTGGTTTGCCGAATCGGGTGACAACGATCCGCTCGGCCCCGATCACAGCATAGCCGCCGGCACCGGTCTGATTTCCTTTGACGGCGAGGGGAACATGATCCAGGCAAACGACGCGACCGTGGCGATTGACCGGCAGGATATCCCATCGTCCAATCCGTTGATTTTCGATCTCGACTTTGCACAGGTATCCGGTTTCGCGGCGGAGACGAGTGAAATCGCCGCATCACGGCAGGACGGGTCGGCGGTCGGAACGCTGACGAGCTACAGCGTGGGTGAAAGCGGATTGGTGACAGGCGTTTTCAGCAACGGCATCTCGCGTACATTGGGGCAAGTCCGTCTCGCTCGGTTCTCGAACCCCACCGGCCTGGAGCAGCGAGGTGAGAACACCTTTGGAATCGGCTTCAATTCCGGCTTGCCGGTTGAGGGGGATCCGGGCGATTTGGGGCTCGGTGGGATCGTCTCCGGGGCCTTGGAACTGTCGAACACCGACATCGGGGAAAGCCTGGT
>JAJSAJ010000645.1 GCA_024274855.1 Planctomycetota bacterium
CGGTCCCCGTATGTGCCGTGGTCGTTCCAAAAGCGCCCCGACTGAAACGCATCATGGTCGGATTGGGGTGGTGGAGTGCCTCGGAAACAGCCCAATGGCCAAACGCATTGGATGCCTGGGAACAACTCGGCTTGAACACCTATCCCCTTCACGCTCATTGGATGAAAGCAGGAGACCCGATCTGGAAATCGGTCGAACGGGCTCGACAGCGTGGTTTCTTCATCATGAATATCGACTCGCCGCTGCACCGCATGCTGACTCGACACAAGAAAGATCCGGAGATTTACGACCAGATGCAGGACGGTTCCACAGGCTCGCATCTGTGTATCTCGTACCGTGGCCCTTTTTATCAGGAAGAAATACGGCGTTTCGCCCAGGTAATGGCACGTGCTCGACCTGATTTCACATCGTTGGATATCGAGCTATGGGGGTGGCGAGGTCCGGTTGACAGCAAGAAATGTGTGCGGTGCCGAAAAGACTATGAAGATTCCGGTGCGACAGATTGGGACCAATGGCAATGGTCCAAAGGTGATCAGATATGGCATGACCTGGTCGACGCAGCACGAGAGGAAATCAAGAAAACAGGGGGGAACGGCCTGTTCGATATCGGCGGCTATGATTTCCGACCGGGCCCCGCCTATCAGAACCTTTGGTCGGTCGACCGCAACTATCCCAAATGGATGCAAGACAGCCAGGTATCGACCTATTCCTGCCTGTACCCATACCATTTGGGCTTGATCGGCGACGAAGTCCGAAAAGACCGCACCAGCCTTGGGCATAACAATGTCCTGCCCTGGCTAACTCCGGGAGATGCCGGCACGTTTCCCGGCGAGGCCTTACAGTGGGCTTTGTTGGAGTGCTATCTAAACGGTGCGCGCGGTGTCTACTTCTGGTCGGGACGTGTGTGGGACGCCGAGAGCCTGATCGCGCAGAACCGCGTGGTCCGAGCGATCGCGCCCGTCGAACAGATCATCTTGCAAGGCAATCTGTTAGGCGATGCCGGATCGATCGAATCCCCCGGTCGGCTTAGCGGGCTGCGACGTTCCAATGACCTGGTGCTGCTGGTTTCCGACTACTTCGGGCGCAGCAACGGAACGCTGAAACTAACCGTAAAGATCACTGCGCGCAGCGAAATCCGGGACCTGATAAGCGGCCGTGTCTGGGTGCCGGAAATTCAGGCCGGCAAACAGGAATTGGTGGTACCTCTGCTGAACGCTCACGCTCGCCTATTGCATGTACGGCCACTGCCTTAGCAGGGGGTAACCGTTCACGGAATGGAGGCCGCCGGCTCGCTTCCAAGGGGTCAGACCCATTTTCGGCGACAAAATGTGTTCGCGTAAAGAAACGCTTCCTCCGCCGAAAATTGCGTCAGACCCCAGCGGCGTGAACGGCTACAGCAGGGGTAGGGTGTGACCAGCTCGCTGCATCCATCTGGGCGACTCAACACAACGTGAAAGCGAGCGCCGGCACACCAAAATCCACTACAACTGAACCGTTACAGCTCCCAGCCCTGGCGGTACTCGCGGCGCAGATATCGGTTTGCACTCGCGACGTTCGTAATCTTCATCTGCCGGCTATCGAACTCGACCTTGCAGCCGGCTCGTAACGCGACCGTGCCCAGATTAACCGCGTCGGAAATCGCTACGGCCGTCAGAAAACTACCTGGTGATGACTCGCCTCCGCGGCAAGCCGTGATCCAAGGATCGCTACGTCCATGGGACGAGCCCTGCCCGGCCGCCAACTTTTCAGACGCGATCGGACTGGTCTGTAGCGGTTCGCACTTGCCGCCGGCAAACAGCAGCGGCTTCTGGCCCGTGAAACCGGCCAGGATAGCTCCTCGATCACCGACAAACAAAATGCCTTCGCGATCCATCTCGACATTCCTGGTCTCGAGTTGCTCGGGCAACCGCGGCTTCATGCCACCGTCGTACCAAAACAGCTCCACGGCTGGCAAATCATCCGTCTTGGCGAACTGGAAACGGATGCTGCAACCGTACGGGTACGAATAGTCATTTCTGACGCGTCTGCTGACGTGATCCACGATCTCACACGTGTGCGTGGCCCACGCTTGGGCACTGAGCGGTGTCTGAAGGCCGAGTTCCGTGAAGACCGGCCACAAGCTATAGATCCCCATATCAGCCATCGAGCCCCCACCAAAGTCATACCAGCCTCGAAATACCGTGTGTGTGTAGTGGGGATGGTAAGGACGCTCGAGTGCCGGTCCAAGCCATAGATCCCAATCGAAGCCGGTCGGCACTGGTGGTTTGTCCTTTGGAATCTCAGGATACTGGGGCCAGACAGGCCGGTTGGACCAGTTATGGATCTCACGCAAATTGCCAATAACTCCCTGTTTAACGCAAGCCGCAATCCGACCATTGCCCGTCCCAGATCCATATGCGAGCAAGTGAGTCGCCACCTTCTTGCGACGCGCAGTTTCAATCACAAGACGCGCCTCGTACATCCGATTCGCCAGCGGCTTGTGCATCAATACGTGCAGGCCGCGTTTCATGGCCGCCGTTGAGATCGTCGCGTGATGATGATCGGGCGTCATAATCTTGACAGCATCCAAATCCTTCTCGTTCTCCAACAACTCTCGAAAGTCCGCGTAAGCCGAGCAGGCATTGAAGTGCTCCGCCTTGCGTTTCTTCGCATAGTAGGTGTCGACGACCTCCTTGCCCACATCACGCCCACCAGGACAACCATCCTGGTTGGCCTGCCATGCAGGGTTGTCCAGATACTTGCGGATAAGCCTTCGGATGCTGTTTTTGCCCCACTCCACATAGTCGTTGCTGGCCTTATTTGGATCGCAGACCGCAACAATCTGGACCTTCGGATGCGCTAACAGCTCGCCAATTTCCCGAAATCCCTGTGTCCCCATGCCGATGTGAGCCAAGGTGACTTTCTCACTCGGTGCAACATGCCCCACGCCTCCCAGGACATGTCGCGGCACAATCGTGAATGCACCGGACGCAACAGCCGTTCCCACAAACGCGCGACGATTCATATTCATACGAGTCTCCATGGCAATATTCCTCTTGTATGCACTTCCCGACCGGATCCCGGACCTGACCGCAAGTCGTTTATCATACAGCCACAACGAACCACGTTCCACAACCCACGACTCGACCGGACCACGGATGAGAGGAAGAATGGGCCCACGGATGCAAAGCGGACCACGGATTATAGAAGAAGGGGATGGGTGTTGTCTAACTGTTCGTTACTTGGATTGGCGGGCTGATCGACCACGGCCGGGAGGCCATCGCCACCACTCGCCTTTTGTTTTGCATTTGCCACGGGTTGTTCTATACTTGGCATTTCGTGCGCATCCCAGGATGCGTTACATTCTGTTGGCCCCAGGCCGCAACGACCGGAGGGTGTTCGATGATGCGAAGAATCGTTGCCGTAACTGTCAGTATGCTGGTTTGTATGAATTGGCTGAGCATCAGCCATGGCTGCACCGTGTTTTATGCATCGAACGACAAGGTGGCATTGGGAGGAAATAACGAGGATTGGCACATACCGCTGACCAAACTCTGGTTTGTTCCTGCAACTGCGGAAACACACGGAGTCGCCTATGTCACATTCAGCAATCATCTGGCCGTTCAAGGGGGAATGAACGACCAGGGGCTATTTTTTGATTTTCTGGCTGTAAAGCCTCTTGAAGTCGCACGGTCACTCGATTTTGAACGATGGAATGGGCATCCGTTGAAGATCATCATGCAAAGATGTGCCACGGTCGATGAAGCGGTGCGGATGTTCGAAACACACCCACGCGGGTTTCTGAAACGCTGTAACGTCTTCTTGGGCGATGCGAAAGGCAACTCGGCAATTATCGAGGGCGCTGCCGTGCGGCAAAAAACGGGCCGTTTTCAGGTAGCGACGAATTTACGACCGTCGATCGTACCGCACAAGAAGGTCACCTGCCGTCGTTACCACATTGCACACAAGATGCTTGCCGACGCAAGTGAGTTTGATGTCCCGTTGTTTCGGAGGATCTGCTCGGCCGTGCACCAGGAGGGCAACAACTCCACGCTTTACTCGACGATCTACGATCTCAAACACCAGGTGATCTATCTGTACCACTTCCACAACTTTGAAAACGTTGTCGTATTGGACTTGAAGAAGGAGCTGGCAAAAGGCGAGCGGATTCTCGAAATGCCGGACCTGTTTCCGCCGACGTTCGTCTTCGAGCAGTTCCAACGAACCCACAACGGAAAATGACAATGACCTACTGGCAGGGTAAAGTGGTAGCCATCACGGGCGGAGCGTCTGGGCTAGGATGGCGGCTAGCCAATCAGTTCGCACAACGGGGCGTCCGCCTGGTGCTTGCCGACCGCGACGAGGGCGCGTTGTACAAAGCCGTCGCCCAGTTACGTCAGCAGCACGTGGACGTCGATGGGATCGCGACCGACATCACGCAGCAGCCACAAGTCGATTCCCTGTTCCAACAGATCGACTCACGTTGTGGCCAACTTGACGCGTTCGTAAATTGTGCGGGACGCTCAACGCGTGGCGCGGTGCTCGATACGACGCCGGAGGGTTTTGACCAATTGCTGCAACTGAATTTCTATGGGACGGTCCGGTGTGCACGAGGCGCCGTGCCGCGGTTGTTGAAAACAAAGGGACACTTGGTCAATATCGGGTCCTTGGCGGCGAAAATGGCTGCCAAGTACCTGGGTGCATATCCGGTCAGCAAGTTCGCGGTCGCTGCCTACTCGCAGCAATTGCGATTGGAGTTGGGCGAGCAAGGTCTGCACGTGTTGTTGGTCTGTCCCGGCCCCATTGCGCGCCAGGACGCGGGCCAGCGATATGACGACCAGGCAAAAAATCTGCCTGCGTCAGCCAGAAAGGCAGGTGGCGGCGTTCGCATCAAGGGCCTCGACCCGGATTATCTGGCCGGGCGCATCCTGCGTGCCTGCGAGCAACGTCAACCGGAGCTGGTCATTCCCTGGAAAGTCCGTTTGCTGGCCGCGATTTCGCAACTGTTTCCATCGCTGGGTGACAAAATCATCCGGAAGAAGACGCAATAGGCGTGTCGTGCGCTGAATACCGCTTCAATTCACTCCGCGTCATCCAAGCGTCAGTGCAAGGAATACCGAAACGCCTCCGACCAAGCCGCAAAGTATGGCCAGGGCGATGGCTGCGCTGCCCGCAGCGTTGCGGTGCAAGTCGCACATTTTCGATCGCCGTTGCTTAACAACAATAGACAACGCCACTGCGAGAAACAACGTCCCACAAACCCCAAGTGCCGGACGAGACCATTCCACGGGTCACCTCATTCCAGAGCTAAATCCGAACTGCCGCTCGGCGTGCAAATAGCCCGCTCTCGTTGGTCGTTTGAACACTGTCAAAACCAACGATCCTTGGATTGTAGTAACACTTTAGCCGTCTGCAGTAGTATTTGTATCTCACTGCTGTTTTTTCGGTTGATCGACCCCAACGGCCTTGTGCCGTTGGTGAGCGAGTCTATTGAGCTAAGAGCAACATGCCACTCCCAAGCCCTCGCCTCCTCCCCGCCGCCGCTTTTGGCGGCGGGGAGGAGGCGTTTCACCACATCGCACTAGCTCACGAAACCTATTCACCCATGGGACAAGCCCATGGGGGGCCCTTGAGAACCGTTCTCCTCCATTTGGCTAAAGTGTTACGGATTTCATAATACAGGATCGTCAAAGGGTTTCATTTGACGAAGGGCGCCCGCGGCGAGCGGTACTTCGTGCCGACAAAGAAGCAACCAAAGAACACAACGCTGAGTAGGATCGTGCTTGCAAGATCGGCAGGTGTCGTAACCGAGGCAAGCGCACAACAGATTGCAGCGGCAGTCAGCCAAACGGTGTATCGGCTACGACGAAGAAACAGCACCCAAGCGGAAATCGCGAACGCAACAATAAGTAACACTTCAGTGGCACTGACTGAAAACAACATGGCAGAGATCTCCAAAAAGAGTGACGTGGGAAATCTCGGCGAGAGCACTCCATCGACAGAACGCCACGGAGATGGACCGATTACACATTTACGATAGACTTTCTCACGATGTGAAGCAAGTCAAACCAACCGATAACGCCCGAATTGGCCGAACGGCCCTCCAACCAATGCCGCCGCATGAGAGTCGCTTGTCATTTCGCCCGCTGTCGCCAGCTAATGATCTTTTGCCGCATTTCTGTCAGCACGTCCTTATAGTTCGGATCGCCTGTCAGGTTCCGAGTCTCGCCGGCGTCTTTACTTAGATCATACAAGCCTTCCCAAACCGGATCGACTTCGAATCGCATGTACTTCCAACGATCCGTGCGAATTCCTTCATTGACAGGGATTCGCGGGTGGACAAATAGATGTTCATAGAACCACTCGTGCCGCCAGTTCGTAGCCTGCCCGTCAAGCAGTGGGACCAAGCTCTTACCCTGCATCCCCGTCGGCGGGTCGATGCCGGCCAGCTCGCAAATAGTCGGCGCGATATCAATGCTCAATGCCATCTCGCTGCAACGTCGGCCTCTTTTTGATTTGGGCAGTCGCGGATCATAAATGATCAAAGGAACTCGAATCGATTCTTCATGCGGAAACCACTTGCCCGCCATCCCGTGCTCGCCCAGAAAAAAACCGTTGTCACCCGTGAAAATAATCACCGTATTGTCGGCAAGTCCACTCTGCTTCAGTTTCTCCAGGATCCGGCCAACCTGCCGGTCAACCCCACTGATCAGGCGGTAATAGCCTTTCACGGACTCCTGATACCGAGCGGGGCCCCAAAACCGGACCGCCCAGCGCATGCGTGCTTCGCTGTTCTTAAGAAACTCGGGCAACCGTTGAAAATACTCGTCACGTGCCGTCCGCGGACGCGGAATCAACTGATCGTTGTAGAGTGTCGCTTCGAGCTTTGGATCGGGTTGGAACGGCCGATCGGCCAAGTTATACGAGTCCTGTACATGAGCCGCTTTGAAACTGACCGACAAATTGAACGGTTTCCCCGGTTCGCATTGGTCCAGAAACTCCAATACCTGATCACCCATAACCGAAGTCAAGTGTCGCTTTTTGCCGGCAGCTTTCGGATCAAAACTGAACCTAATCGGGTGCTCACCTTGCACCTTTACAAAATAGTGTCCCTGCCCGGGCCAGGCACCGTTCATGTCAAACAGCTGCGCCGGTGGTTTTCCAACGCCGTACTTACCAATAAACCCGGTCATATATCCCGACGCTTTCAGCACCCCACAATACGTCTGCGATAGTTGGGCTGGAGTCATGTTCTGGCCGAAACGCCAGATTCCGTGACGACGACCGTACTGGCCGGTCAAGACGCAAGCTCGATTCGTGCAACAGATCGATGTCGTGACAAACATGTTGTCGAATATCAGCCCTTCGCGCCCAAGCCGATCCAAATTCGGCGTCTCGATCGCATCGTTCCCCATGCACCCAAGTGTGTCCCAACGTTGATCATCAGTCATCAAGAAAATGACATTTGGCCGCTCCACCGACCGGGCCGCAATCGCCGGCTTCTCGAAAACAGCTGCACTCAACATCGGAACAAGCAAGACCATCCCCGAAAGCAACATGCGCAGAACGCTCGATTCCGAACGAGCCTTGAGCAAGCATGAAAATGCGGAGAAACGTCTGCAATTCCGGAACAGTCCGTCGACCGTACCGTGCTCTTTTTCGGGCAGTGTCGACTTAAGCGTTTTTTTCATGGGGCTCTCGCAATCCTAATGTGGCAGGGCCACAATCAAATGGGGAACAGGCCAGTATCTCGGCCACTCACGTTGGTCGCTGACGGAAAAGCCACCCGCCGTACCACATGTTGCAAACGCGTCTCTAGCCAAGCAGCCAGCCCTTGAAATCCGATTGCGTAAACCAAAAAAGGGATCTAGAAGCCCAACCCGACTTAACGGACATCGCAACGTGATCGGTACCCGGGACCAAGAACGATGGCCTAAGATCCAAGTGCTGAACTCCAGGCAATTATCCCATGTCTGATGAAA
>JAJSAJ010000646.1 GCA_024274855.1 Planctomycetota bacterium
ATGCTAAGAAAAACACTCGTAGACATCCGCCATCGCGCTACTGCTGACATGGTTTGGTTCCTCTCCAATAAGGTGACAATGCGTTGCTACGGAATCAGCCAACCGGGTTCCGCAAGCACTTCAAAGTACCCTACATAACCCTCTAGTCAAGTAGTGGCGCGGTTCGCAAGACTTTGGAATCTCCGCAGCTTAGCCCGGATTATTCACGAGCCTTCTGCTGCGAAGCCGCAAGTCGGTCACCTGCTTCGTCAAAGGACAAATCGTCTTTGCTCACGTATGAACAATATACTGCGCAGCCGACTCGCCCTTTTCCTTGCATCTGCCTCGACTTACGACTCCTCGCGACGAAGTTAGTGAATAATCCGGGTTAACGCAAAACCGGCTGAAGTTCTTGCAACTTCAACTACAAATGACCGCTGTCGCCATTCGGCCAGGTGCTAATAATCTACATTCCCATGCTCCATGGGTCCGATGTATTGGTTTGCAATGACCACGTTGTCGATGAACACGTGTTGATCGTAGGGCGACGGTTTTGTGCCGCCGTGATAGACGTTCATCCAGATTTGCTCGATCTTCAACTTCTCGACGTCGCGAAAGCGGATGTCGGTTTTCTCGAAGGCCAGTCGGCCGTCCACCCACGCGCGGAGGATGCCGTCCCGCTTTCCCGGTTGGCCGTTCTTGGCCGCCGTGTTCAGTTTCAAGAACTGCTCGATGCAGTACCAACGGTTGTTCTCCAGGAAACCGCCGTACCCTTTTGTCCAGACCCAGGGGGCGCCGTAGTGGCCTTTCATGTCGGCGTGATAACAGTACGTGCCGATCGGATGCAGGCCGCCGAGCGGATTGTCGTGGGGAATGCGCAGCGTGAACAGTCCGCGAGCCGACCAGCCATCGGTCCCGTTCACTTTGCGACCGCCCCAACCGGCGACGCCGTATGTGCCGCTGATCCCCGGCAGCTTGCCGCCTTGCACCGTCTGATTCCAATCGCTTCCCAGTCGCAGGTAATAGCGGAAATAGATTGCCTCCGGCTCGCGGCCGGTTTCTTTTTGGAACTTGAGCAGCGTGTTCAGGGCGCCCGTCGCGCCTTTGGCGATTCTTACGCGCATCGCTTTGCCCCGTAGCGGCTCGAACTTACGCTTCACGTCCGCCGATACGGTGTCGATCACTTCCATCTTGCCCGCTCGCGTCCACTGGGCGTACCACTGGTTCGATTCGAAGCCGGTGGCGAACACGACATCCGGATCGCGGTCGATTCCCTGATCGGCGGAGTATTTTGCCGCAAGGCCGAAGACCGGCGCCGACGGCCGCAGCGGCTCGCCCTGACAGCAACGGAACACGCCAATGTCAGCGGCACCGTACTGTTTTGTTGTGTAAAGCCTCAGCGTGGCGCTCGGTATTGCACGTACTTTCGCTACCGCCGAAAGATCAAACCGCAGCAACATGGGATTCGAGTCGGAGGCCTCCAGCATGTCGCGGTTGCCCATGCTGCGATAGGTCGACTTGGCCAGAAACGTGTCGGCCACCGGAGCCATCTCGATAGAACCGCTCGCACCGCCGAGAATCAAACGCGGACGATGTTCCACTTGATCGGATTCGCGACTGGCAAATCGAATCGTTCCGCAGTCGCCGACAATGCGCAGGAAGAAACCCTGATTCGGATACTTGCCGGACAGCCACTGGCGGACAAGCGGGGTGACGTCCCACTGGACGAACTTGCCCTTGTCGTCGTCCACGACGCGAGTCTTGGCGTAAGCGACGCTGCCTTGCTCGACGTTCTTGGCGTCGCGCCAGTCGCCCATGAAGTGTTTCCACGGCAGATGCGCCGCCGCATTGAAAAACTCCCGCGTGGCTCCGCGCCCGACGCCGGGCGTCCCTTCGGCCCAGTCGTTCTTGGCACCCCGTGCCGGCGCGGCGCAAACGAGCATCACCAGCACCGCTTGCAGCGAATACAGATTCTTGGTTGTCATCACAAATCATCTCCCGGTTCGTACCTGATGTTCCGGCTCGACGCCTTTTACTTG
>JAJSAJ010000647.1 GCA_024274855.1 Planctomycetota bacterium
CCGAGTCATCCGCGGTCTGACCGAGCAACGATTCCGCGGACTCGATTTGGTACTTGCGTCCGCCCGGTTGAAATCGCATGACGAGTGTCTCGCCACGTTGGATCGCCAGGATACGTGCCTGAGCAACATCTCGAGCCAGTTGGCGTGCGGCTTCGAGCGTCTGGCTGCGATTCAGCGGTCGGCGCAAGGCGGGCCAGGTAACGGCCATCAGCAGCACAAGGATGCTCATGACAATCAGCAGTTCCAGGACGGTAAACGCGCGCGCAGCGAGGGCCGGTTGCCGCCGGCCCTCGCATGTTGCACTCGTTTGCCCGATCATTGGATTATTGGCCGAAGTTACTGCCACCACCGCCAGGCGCCCCACCCAGATCGCTTGGCCCGGAAGGACTGGCCCCGGGCATACCGGGTTCGCCATCGACACCCTCTTCGCTCGAACCTTGGTGCCAGTTCGTGATATCGTCATCGGTATCCGGTTCGCCATCGGGTCCGGCGGACCAGATATCGGGGAAGTCACGTTGATTATGTTCCGGCGGGTAGGCGTATTCGTACGGGTTATCCCAGGGATCGACGGGCAGCACATTATCGTCCAGGTAAGGACCATCCCACTTGCGCGCCTTATTTTCATCCGAGGGGGGTGTAACCAGAGCCTGCAGCGTGTCCTCGGTGCTCGGGAACGACCGCATATTGATGTAATACATCTTCAATGCACTCTCCAGGTTCCCGATTTGGATTCGCGCGGCTTTGATATCCGCCTTCTTTTGCGCCCCTAGCAGTCGCGGTCCGACCATGGCAAACAGCAGCACGAGGATGACCAACACGATCATCAATTCGAGCAGCGTGAAAGCCTCGCGGCGTTGTCTTCGTTTCATAACAAAGTCCCCCTCTTCGAAAAATGTGAGTGTGCGTTTATTCGCGTCGTTATAGGTCAAGTCGTGTTCCGCATCTTAAGCCGCATGGCATGGCGGGCGGCACAACAACCGTTCCCGGTCAGTCGATCGTGGCATTCAGGTCGAATACGGGCAGCAGGATCCCCATAATGATAAACAGAACCATACCTCCGATAATCAACAGCATAATCGGCTCGATCATTCGGACAAGAACATCCAGTTTACGTTCAATTTTTTCATCACTTCGGTCCGCGATTCGAACGAGTACGTCGTCCAATGTATTGGCTTGCTCGGCCACACTGATCATCGCCATCACCGGTGGCGGGATCAGGCCGCTTGCCGCAAGCGGGCGTGACAGCGAGTCTCCGGAGGAGATCGTCTGGACCGATTCCATCACCGTCTCCTGCAGCAGCCGGTTTCCGGTCGATGCACTGCTGATCCTGAGTGCATTGAGCAGTGGAACGCCATTCCGCAGCAAGGTTCCCAAAACGCGGCAGAATCGCGACACGGCCGCATCGTGGAAAATTTTCCCAACCAAAGGCAGCTTCAACTTCCAACGATCGACACGTTGCTGTCCGGTCGAGGTGCCCATCCATTTTCGAAACACAACGGCCAGCCCAACAAGGCCAACCGCGGCAAACAGTCCGTAGCGAACCAGAAAATGACTGACCGCAAGCAGCAACACGGTGACCAATGGCAATCCGCCGCCGGAGCGAGCGAGTCGGTCGAAAAACTCCTGGAACATCGGGACGACGAAGACAACCAAGAAGATAGTCACGCCGACACCGACAACTCCGAGTATCGCGGGATACGTCATCGATCCGACGACTTTCATCCGCAGCGCTTCTTGTTTTCTGAGGAAGGAAGCGATCCGTTCCAGGGCCTCTTCCAGAAACGCACCTTCCAGTCCGGCCCTCACCATACTGACTGTCAAATCCGAAAACACGGCCGGGTGGACGGCCATGGCCGCATCCAGTCCGGTCCCATCCGCGACGTTGCCTCGCACGTCATTCAGGACATCCGCCAACCGTTTATCAACTGATTGCTCGGCCAGGATATCGAGTGCCTCGAGCAGTGAGACGCCATTGGAGAGCAGGTCGGACAGCTGAGTGAACATATCGCCCAGAACTTCGGTCTTGACCCGACGTTGGAAGCCAAATGTCCACCGTGACGCCTCTTTCTCGTCGGATTGGACAGTCAGCGGGAACAGGGATCGATCGGCCAGGATGGCGATCGCCTCCCGTTTACTTCCGGCACTAATGACGCCCGAAGTATCTTCCCCGCGTGAGCTACGAGCCGTATAGGCGAATTCCGGCATTGGCCGCCTCGACTCAGCTTTCCTTGGTAACGCGCAAGACCTCGTCAACCGACGTGATCCCTCGCATGACCTTTTCCCATCCATCCTGCCGCAATGTCCGCATCCCCGATTCCACAGCCGCCTTACTCACCTGCGTCGTCGGTGCTCGTTCGTTGGCCAAATCGCGAATCCGATCGTTCGCTCGCAACAGCTCGTAAATACCAACCCGGCCGCGATAGCCCGTTTCCCGACAGGCACGACAACCACGCGGACTGTAAACAATCGCCTCGCGGCGCGCCATCTCTTCCGCTGGGAAATCAGCCGGCAATTCACCCGGATTCGCACGGTGCTCTTCCCGACACTCGGGACACAAACGCCGCACCAAACGTTGAGCGAGCACGCCTTCGAGCGTACTGGCCACCAGAAACGGCTCGACCCCCATGTCGCATAACCGCATGAACGCGGAGGCGGAATCGTTCGTGTGCAATGTACTGAATACAAGGTGGCCGGTCAGCGATGCCTGGACCGCGTTTTCAGCTGTCTCAAGGTCTCGAATTTCACCCACCAGAACCACATCCGGATCGTGACGCAGAATACTTCGCAAACTGGCCGCGAACGTCAAACCGACCTTGTTGTGGACTTGAATCTGGTTGATCCCCTCAAGCTGATACTCGATCGGATCCTCGGTCGTGATGATTTTCGTCGTTTCACTCTTGATCTCGGTCAACGCACTATACAAGGTCGTCGTCTTGCCGGACCCGGTCGGGCCCGTCACCAGAATGATCCCATGCGGTACTCGGATCAGCTCACTGAACTGTGCATAAATATCTTCGGGCATTCCGATCCCGCGTAAGGAAAACTGCAAACTCTCCTTGTCCAACACGCGCATGACAACACCTTCGCCATGCAGCATCGGAATGATCGAAACTCGTACGTCGATCTCGCGGCCGTGCACTCGCAATTTGATGCGACCATCCTGCGGTACACGTTTTTCCGCGATATTCAAGCGGGCCATGATCTTCAAACGACTGACAATCGCCACTTGAAAACGATTCATCTCGGGCGGCGTCGGCTGACGCTGCAGGACACCATCAACCCGGTATCGCAACTTCAGGCCCGATTCCTGGGCCTCGATGTGAATGTCGCTCGCTCGCGCCTCGATCGCTTCGCTCAAAATCTCGTTGACCAGCCGAACCACCGAAGCTTCCTGAGCGGCCTCGGCATCTTCCGAACCGTCAAACTGAAGCTCGCCAAGCGTCTCCACTTCACCAAACTGCAGCTTGTGCTGCGATACCAAATCCTCGATCGTCTCGGCACCGACGCCCAAATGCTTCTTGATGAACTTCAACAACTCTTCGACCGGCACGACCACCGGCGTCACGCTCAGACCGGTTGCCGAACTGACCGCATCGACCGCGTGCAAGTTGAACGGATCACTGATCGCCAACACCATCGCATCCTGCCGCATCCGCAGCGGGAAAACATGGAACCGGTGAATCAGACGAACCGGAAACGACTCGAGCAGTGAAAGGTCGGGCTTCTCGTTGGTCAGGTCGATCAACTCAAGCCCCAACGTCCGAGCGACGGCCGATAACACATCAATTTCGCTGTCGCAGCCCAACTGCTGGGCCACGCCATCAAAGCATCCTTCGGTCACGTGCGCACGCCGCGCAGCTTGAAGCTGATCCTGCGATAAGACGGGAACAGACCCGCCTTGTGGCGCGTAGGTCGACGGTTGGTTGACAATCATGATGGTACACTCAGGAAGGTCTCGGTCCGAACAGCTGTCATGTGTTTGAAAGCAGATCGTACCGACGGCATCCAAGCCGCGGGGTTCCGGAAATTAAGTCCCAGTGCCTATGTCGGTAGGTAGGTAATCGCAAGGCGGGTCTATCGGAGGGCAATTTGTAGAGGGAGTAACGATTATTCCATCGCCACATACTGATATAACCTTAGTCAATCGGCGAGCTAGCGTCAATGGGAGTCTCCCAGCAAATACTCCCCCAAAGGCGGCGGGGCCGCCAAACAAAGTGGTGGGGCCAACGCCAGTTTGTCGACATGTACGCACCGCGTTCGCCTATCACAACCTAAGAATTCCAACGAGGCTGAGCTTCGAATCACTGCGAGCGACCGCTCGAGCCGATTTGGCCCGCTCCCGTTGATCGCTGGAATTTGACTCAAATTGAACAAGTTTGCTCCTGTAAGGAGACTAACGGGGGGATAGAACCCCCTGCAACGGACCTAATCTGGGGTGGTCAATTTCTCTAGTTCGGTGCACATGGTCTCGTTGCGCCATGGAATCGACTGCCTTCAACTTGGGAATGGGGCAATGATTCATTGTGAATAACAAGTGATTCAGTAACACTTTAGCCAAATGGCAAGTGACCGGCTCAGCGGGAAGAAGATTAGAACACTAATCACCACTTATCTTCACTAATCCAGACCGAAGACTCAAGCGAGCGTTCTCATGCGAGTCTGTTCGTCTCGCTCGGCGCTGGACTTGCAGCTTTTTCCCATTTCTGATTAGTGGGGACTAGGTTTTGTCTCAAAACCCGGAGAAGCGGTGCTTCCGGGAGGGCGAAGCTCCTGCTGAGCCTCTTGTTTTGTTGGCCAGAACAGCTCGGCAGGAGCCTCGCCCTCCCGTTTTGAGACAAAGCCTAGTGTTTTACGCTTCTCCTCCGCCGGTTTGCTTCCAAGGGGTCAGAC
>JAJSAJ010000648.1 GCA_024274855.1 Planctomycetota bacterium
ACGAAGGAGGATGCCCAGCAGTACGTCAAGTCCGTGCGGACCAGGATTCGGTCGAGCTTTGGACCGGAGCCAAAACGGACTTCGCTGAGCCCGCGAATTACCGGGGTCGTCCAGCGGGAAACGTACCGAATCGAGAACGTGATTTTCGAGAGTCGTCCCGGATTTCCGGTTACCGCGAATCTGTATATTCCCAAAGGGATCACGACCCCAAGACCGGGCGTTGTCGGTACGTGTGGGCATTCGTCCAACGGCAAGGCCGCTGAGTCGTATCAGTCGTTTGCCCAGGGGCTTGCCAAGCTGGGCTACGTCTGCCTGATCTACGATCCAATTGGCCAGGGCGAGCGATTGCAGTATGTCAAGGAGAATCTGGTGCCCAAGATGGGACCAGGTGTGCGCGAGCACATCTATGGCGGCAACCAGCAGTTTCTGGTCGGTGAGTTTTTCGGCATGTGGCGAGCCTGGGACGGTATTCGGGCACTTGACTATCTATTGACGCGTAAGGAGGTTGATCCGAAACACGTTGGTGTTACCGGCAATTCGGGTGGCGGAACGATGACAACATGGTTGTGCGGCGTTGAGCCGCGATGGACCATGGCGGCGCCCTCCTGCTTTGTGACGACGTTTCGTCGCAACATGGAGAATGAACTTCCGGCCGACACCGAACAGTGTCCGCCCAAGGCGATTGCATTGGGGCTGGACCATTGCGATTTTCTAGCTGCAATGGCTCCAAAACCGGTCATCATTCTGGCCAAGGAACGGGACTTTTTCGACGTTCGAGGTGCCGAGCAGGCTTACCGGCGTCTTAAGCACCTTTACAAGCTGCTTGGGCATGAAGACAACATGCGTCTGTTCGTTGGGCCGACCACGCATGGCTATTCAAGAGAGAATCGTGAGGCCATGTACCAGTGGTTTAACCGTGCCACAAGAATCTCGGATGCTAAGACGGAGCCAGCCATCACGATTGAAGAGGACAAAACTCTTTGGTGCACACCGAAGGGCCAGGTTGCCGGCTTGAAGAATGCGCGGACTATATTCAGCTTCACGCGGACCAAATCTCAGCAGTTGGCCGAGCAACGTACGCAGACCAGTGGTGATGCACTGCTCCGGGCAGTCCGGCGCGTCCTGCACTTGCCGCCACCCGAATCGAAAGCCCCGGATTTCCGGATCTCGAGAGGGTTCCGAGCAACCGGGTACCCGATGCGCCAGGCGATTTGCTACACCGTCAACACCGATCCTGGCGTGATGGCCATTGTCTATATGTTGTCCAACGAGAGGCAGTATTCGCGCCCGCCGCGAGCCGGATCGAAGGCCATTCTGTATGTGTCTCATCGAAGCAGTGATGACGAGCTGCGCAGTGAATCAGTGATTCGTGACGCGATCAAGGCAGCTCCAAAATCGGCTGTGTTCACATGCGACGTGCGAGGAATCGGCGACTCGCTGCCCAATACATGCGGCACCAATACGTTTGACAGTTCGTATGGTTGCGACTTTTTCTATTCCATTCACGGCCTGATGTTGGATCGACCCTATCTGGGCCAGAAAACGTATGATGTACTGCGAGTGCTCGATTGGCTGCGCGCCTACGGGTACACGGACGTTCATCTTGTTGGAAAGGGATGGGGGGCGTTGGCCGCGACATTCGCGGCTCTGGTCAGCGAGCAAGTGACCCGAGTTACGCTGAAAAACCCATTGACCTCCTATACGGAGATCGCCGAGTCCGAGGACTATAAGTGGCCGCTGGCCGCGTTGCTTCCCGATGTACTCGCCCATTTCGACATGCCCGATTGCTACCAGGCACTTAAGTCGAAGCAGCTGAAAATGATCGAACCGTTGGGAGCCATGGGTGAAAAGAGCGAGACTTAGTCGGACCACTTAGTGCGGCAGCTTGCTCTTCCAACAGCTCGTGGAACCTGTTGCTCAAGTGAGCATCATGCAGAGACGCCGAGGCGCGAAGAGATTTTGACTTGCGGGTG
>JAJSAJ010000649.1 GCA_024274855.1 Planctomycetota bacterium
CGTGCTGCTTCGCCACTGATCATGGATGCCCGGTGTCTCCTTTGCGTGACATTCCGCACACTTCTTGGACGTTTCCGGGATTTTGACTGGATGAGCAATCAAGCCGAGCTCGGCCCGTTTCCGTACCACTTACATCCACTGCACAAATATCAGGGAAACAAGGAACAAGATTCCAAGGATGGCGATAACCAGCTGTTTGGTTTTGAGATTCATGACCATTCACGCCTTTCGCTGCTACGCGGTTGTTTGGTCTCGGCTTCAATTCGAATCGAAAACGCTCTCTCTTCGTTAATGCGATTGTCAAATGGATGAAAGCGTTCGGAAATACTCCACGATGAATATCGATGTCATGGTCGGCGTTGCCGGTCGTGCAGCCGGTTCGCGGTCAGCGTCCCTGGTACACGATCCGTGGCCGGTAGAGACGACTGTGCCAAGGAAATAATTACGAGATCAGTGAGCGACGACAGCCTCCCAGACGGTCATTCCAATCAATGCCAATGCAGCCAGGATTCCAATGTAGACACTGATGTCATCGCGTCGTGTTAATTTACGGAGGACGGCATCGATCCAGGGCCATACGAACATGACCGCCACAATCAGGCCGGAACTAAGTACGGCAAATGACAGTGAAAACAGTTTCAGCCATCGGAACGAAACATAAAACCACCATTCGGGCTTGATCACTTCTGGCGTGGTCATTGGGTCCGCTTTCGGACCCATTGAGGCCGGTAACACGGTTGCCAACGCCGTCAAAATCAGCATCAGTGCCAGGCCGATCCCGATTTCAGTAAGTAGGTGATCGGGAAAAAAATTAAAGTGTTTCGGCTCGTCCTTCGGCTCGTTGTCGAACTCAAATTCCGTAACGCCATGCATCCGGATAAACGAAATGTGGATGATCAACAGCAGGATCAGAGTGACAGGTAGCACGGCCGCATGAAGGATAAAGAGACGGGACAGCGTGTGCTGGTTGTAAGCGTCTCCGCCGAGCAGCAGGCGGCGAGCCGTATCGCCGACAACGGGCGTGGCGGCTGCGATGTTGCCGCCAACCTTCGCCCCCCAATAACTCAGTTGCTCGAACACGAGACTGTAACCGGTGAAACCGATCACGAGCGTGCAGAGCAACAGGGCCATGCCGATTATCCAGTTCAATTCACGAGGTCGCCGATACGCGCCCGTGAAGAACACTCGCATCTGATGCATGATGACCGCGGCAATCATAAAGGTCGCCGCCCATTTGTGCAGACTGCGGAAATACCATCCCAGATTGACGTCTTCCGTAATGTATCGAACGGATTCATATGCCGTGCTCGGTGACGGCTGGTAATAGAATGCCAGCATAATGCCCGTCACGATCTGAATGACGAACAGATAGGCCGGCGTTCCACCGAGGCAGAACCACCAGTGTTTTAAATGACTCGGTACCGGTTCGTTGGTCAGTTCGCGCAACTGATCGCCTGTCAGGGGCACTCGTTCCGCGAACCACTGCCGTAAACTGGCCACGTCAAGCCTCCCGAGTTGGCGAATGGGTGCTGGTGCCGCGCGCATCGTGCTGTGCGACCGCTTGGCCAATTTGCACCATCGGCGCTTTGATGAACAAGAGCCCCTCAACGACATTAAGCGAAAACTGTTCGAGTCGTTGGCCGGCTTTGAACGGCGGGCCCTCTGTTGCCACGCCCTCGCGGTCAAATACGCCGTTGTGGCACGGGCAGAAGAATCGCTTGTTCTGCTCTTCCCAGTGGACCTGGCAGCCCAAGTGAGGGCAGACGTTCGATAATGCGATGAAATTGTCGGCCGTGTCGCCGTCACCAAGCCGAGCGACAACCACATGATCACCCGACGGCGCAACGTATTCCATCGAATCGCCCGCCTTCAAGTCCGCCAGCGTCGTGACGAACTGCCAAGCGGAATCCGCATGATCCGGCGGATAAAGGAATCGAATCGCCATCGCGCCAAACGCACCATACCCGGCCGCCAACCCGCCGACCATCGCGATCGATGACGTGGCCGCCAGAAAACTGCGGCGATCCGAGTCCGTCGGGCGATCCGAGTCCGGGGCTTGGGCCGCAGTCGCCCCGCTGGACGCAGGAGATGTTTCTTCAGAAGTCATCAGCCGAATAGTCTCCGTCAGTTCATGCCAAAGCAACGTTCGGTCTGCCGTCCGTCGATGATTGGACTACCATGCCATCGGCTAACCGACCACTCAGGATCGCAACAAATCTACCGTTACCAGATTCGCCATACAAGAGACCATCATGCACCATTTCGATGAAATCTTTCCGAGAATTGACCTAGATCAAGCCGGTGTGCGCGATAGCTGTCAGTTCGCATCGACTTGATGAAAAAACCGGAAAAACTTTGCCCGAAATGGCTTGTTTCATTCTCGTAACATTCTTATGTTCAGAGCGTCGGACGACCGGTGCACACTCGGATCGTGCAGGCCTCTTTGGGGTCCCTGTTGCAAACTTGGAACGCCTTGTTGCCCTCGCATGTTTTTGGCGACCAACGGGCGACCAACGGGTGACCGCGAATGGGGCCGAGCAGTAGGGCGCATTTGGGTGTGGCATTGGCGTTCCGTGTGCCGGCGTAGCCGGGAGCTCGAGCCGGGTTCGGGAACAGGCCTGTATTTGGCCCGCTCCTGTTGTTCGGCCTCCTGTTGTTCGAATGGGTAACGATGCGCGTACCGTGTGCCCATGTCGCAACCTGGGACTCTTACGGTACCCGGGATTCGTATGCTGACTGGCACCGCCTCGCTGGCCGGCCCGCGTGCTGTCGATCGATTGTGGATTGCGGTGGGAGCAGACAGAATGGCTCTTCTAGGAGTGCTGGCTCGGGTGCAAGAGTCCGAATACGATGCGATGTTCGCGAGGTTAGAGCAGGTCGATGGAGTAACGCCGTTTGGAATCGGTGAGACGATGCGAGTTGGAATCCTTGTGGAGGCCGAATCCCTGTCGTTGTCGCACGCTTTGTTGACCCAACAGATTGAAACGATGCCGGGAATTCTGGGGGCGTGGCCGGTCTTTAGTCATGTCGGCACGGACCAATCGGCCGAGGTGATCGATTGTTGTTCTGAATCATTGGAGGAAGACGGTGATGGATAGCACACGTCGTGATTTCGTCAAATCAGCTGCCGTCGCGTCAGTTTGCGCCGTTGCAGGCTGCACGAAAGGAGGCGGGTCGCCCAAGCCGCAAGACTTGGACATGAAAGCGGCCGGCTTGGAATGGGTCAAATCCGTTTGCCGATTCTGCGGCACTGGATGTGGTGTCCAGTTGGGTCTTAAAGGTGGACGCTTGGTTGCACTCCGAGGTGATCCCGAGCATCCAACCACGAAGGGGCTCGTTTGTGCCAAAGCACTGTTCCTCCCCAAGATCCTCTATTCGTCCGATCGACTGAAGAAACCCCAGATTCGTCGCGACGGTAAGTTGGTCGATGCCTCCTGGGAGGAAGCAATGACGCTGGTCGTCGACAAGTTCGCCGAGGCGATCAAGAAGACAGACCCGGACTCGGTTGCCTATTATGGGTCGGGACAGTGCTTTTCCGAAGAAAGCTACCTGGCGAACCGGCTCTTCAAAGGAGGAATCGGGACCAATAATGTCGAGGGGAACCCTCGCCTGTGCATGGCGAGCGCCGTTGGCGGTTACGTGTCGACGTTTGGCAAGGACGAGCCGTTCGGCTGCTATGATGATATTGCATCCGCCCGAGTCTTGTTTCTGGTTGGCAGCAACACGGCGGAATGCCACCCGCTGATCTTCGACCAGATTCTGATGAATCGACAAAAAGGGCTCAAGGCGAAAGTCATCATGCTTGACCCGCGAGCGACTCCGATTCGGTCGGCTGTTGACTTGCACCTGGCTCCTCGAGCCGGCTATGACCTGGCGGTCTTTCATGCGATGGCCCACGTGATTATTAAAGAGGGGCTGCATGACAAGGATTTCGTCGGGAAAAACGTTTCGTTCAAGACGGTCGTCGATGGCAAACCGAAGCAGTTGACGTTTGACGAGTACGTCAAGTTCCTCGAAGACTTCTCGCCTGAAAAAGCCGCTGAGATCGCCCAGATCGATGCGGATGACATCGTTCAAGCGGCTCGCATGTTCGCCGAAGGACCCACCATGTCGTTTTGGACGATGGGGTTGAACCAGCGAACGACGGGAGTTTGGGCGAACAACCTGGTGCATAACCTCCATCTGATCACCGGACAGATCGGGTTCCCGGGTGCTACGTCGTTTTCGTTGACCGGCCAGCCGAATGCGTGTGGTGGTGTCCGTGACACGGGGTCGCTCTGTCACATTCTGCCCTACGGTCGTGTTGTCAAGAAACCGGAACATCGGACCCAAATCGAGAAGCTTTGGGGCTGCAAAGCGGGAACGATC
>JAJSAJ010000650.1 GCA_024274855.1 Planctomycetota bacterium
AAAGTACGACTTGGCTCATGGAGGCACATCGAAAGCGCAGTTTTTTCACAGCGATGCCAAGCCGATAGTCCGTTGCTCGAAACGCGATGGCTCATTCCTTCTTGATGTGGCGTCGGTGACGACGCGCGGGCCAAGCCTTCGCATCGATAACGCGTGGTGCGGAATCGTCGGATGGAAACAGGCAGACGACCGGGCGATTTGGTCGTTGGCCGGTGTCAAGAAAGGGACGTATCGAATTTGTGCTCAGTGGCGGCCAGCCAATGGCCAGTCGGCACGCGATGTGCCTTTTCTGGAAGTTGATGGCAAGCAAGTGCTCCGTTGGTCGACTCGGCGTTTCACCGTCAAACGGGACCCTCGGACGGGGACGGCTTACCACGAAGTTGTTGCGGAGCCGATTGCCTTGACGGCCGGCAAACACCAAGTGGCATTCGGCTTGGTAGGCAAGCCGAGTGCATCCGGTCTTCTGCTGCATTCGATCCGTCTGCAGCCGGACAAGTAGTTTCAAGTCGGCAACCAAGCCTCGGTATCGCGCTGTTCTGTTCGCGCGTCGATCACGTCCGTCGCGGGCGGACGAGGTTCCTGCCGAGCCGGTGAAACGTATCGACTCTGGTTGACGTCACTCGCTTGGGCAGGCAATGCGGATGTGTCAGCGAAATGTTACTGAGAATTGGCAACTGGCAGCAGACGTGGCTGGCCCGGTGCAATGGGCAGTGCCTTTCCTGTCGGTTCGACGCGCGACGGCGTTGGCAGTGAGATCGAGTCGTCTTCTTGATCGACGGAGTAGTTTGCAACTCGTCGGACCGGAAACTGCAACAGGGGTTTGGCTGCCGGGCTCGGAGTGGAAGCTCCGTCTCGCAGACTGGGTGTCAGCGGAAGTTCGATGGATGGGTTTGGCGTTGCGGACTGAGTTGGTGGGGTGCGACGCATGGGTATTGCGTCGTATCGGGTGGAAACAGGTGCGAACACATTCGAGGACCTCGCGGCAGGATCGGCCGGTTGGCGGTCGGACATTGCCGGGTTAGTTGCCACGCGGTTTAGTTCGGCATTGAGTTGCTGGAGCATTTGGCGGGCCGGGGCCAACGAGGGGTCGGCTTGACATGCACGTGCCACTTGTTGTTGGGCCTCCACCTTGTGTCCGTTTCGCTCCAGCAGAAAACCGAGGTTGTAGTAGGCAACGGCAGGCGGATAGACGTTCTGAAGCTCGGCATGCGCTTGATCGATGCGTCCCATGGCAACCATTACGGCTGCCACGTTGTTGCGATAGAGTTTTTTTGCCGGATCAATACGAATGGCTTGCTGCAACTCGACTAATGCTTCTTCATTCCGCAGTTGCCGAGCGAAACAGAGGCCGAGGTCATTGTGGATTGTGGCGTTGTCCGGTGCCACGGCCATTGCCTGGCGATAGAATTGGACCGCTTCGGCAAACTGATTCTGTCGATCATGAAGACGCGCCACGCTGATCAGAGAGGGAAGATGCTCCGGAGCGACCTCAAGGCCTCGATGGTACTGTTTCAACGCCTCGTCCACATCGCCTCGATTGTCGGCCAAGCGGGCGGCCGTGTAATAGACATCCACATTGATGTTTGTTGGTTTCGTCGCCAGCGAGACTGGATCGCCCACTCGAGCGTCCTTTGGCTTGATCGCAAGTTCGTTGGACAAAGTCGCGGACGCGTGTTTGAGTTTTTCACCGAGTGCGGCGGCAGGTGCAGTGGCCTTGGCGATCAGGCCGTTGGAACCGCTCTTTCTCTTATTGTTCTTTACCAGCTTGTCGATCGAATTCGACTTCGAGCGAGAGAATAAAGGTGGCTTATTGGAGTGAGGGCGCGCGATGCGGCCCGTCGTTCCACGTTTGGGCATCAAGTGCGACATCGACTCGCATCCGGCAGTCAGCTGGAGAGATACGAGTAACCCAACAATCAGCAACAAGCGAAAACCCACTCCACACCTCCTTGATCGAAGCCCCGCGTCCAACCGCGTCACACGCATGACACGGATGGCTCGTTCACGCACTCTTAGCCAAACGGATGTCAACGTCGAGCGGCGGCCAATATCAACGCTACTCAAGGGCAACCAAATGGCTTTGTTTGCTCGGGAGCCTCAGTTTCCGTCAGACGATCCACCGGAATTCATGCTCGGCAGTCGTGGTGGCGGCACGCTGTTTTGGTAACCCTGGTTCACACGCTCGTAGTAGTCGCCGGATCCGTCCTGGGGAATCGTGTCGGTCACGGCGATCATCGCACTGTTAACATCACCGAGTGTCGTGGCAGCCGCTTTCTCGACGGATTGGACGCGTATTTTGGTAATCTCCGCCGTTTCGCCCCGCAAGACGAAGAGACTCCGACGATGCGGTGGCATCTGGGTCAAAATCCAACGCACTTTCATTTCGCCCGCCCGAGTTAATTCCTGAGTTTCCGAATCGAACAACTGGTTGGAAATCGTGTTCTGCAGTCGCCAACCATTCTCGACCATGATGGCCAGTGGCTGTTGGACCGCGGCACGATCGACGCTTGTAAACGGTTCTGGCCACGCATTGTTGCGGTGCCAGTCCGTGTGCACACGGTGCCAGAACGTCTGCCAACTTGCCCTCATCGATTGCCAACCCGCATCAGCATGATCAGCTCCGACCAGCATGACTACCGTCAATCCAACAACAACCACCATGCGTCGCATGTCGCTATCTCCCCCGGGGAATGTGGGTTCCATGATCCGGCTTCGCAAATGCGGTGTCACCAACGTGCCATCGTCGATGATGGGACCGGACGCCGTGCCTGGCGAGTTTATCCGGAAGCTCCTTGCTTCAAACTCACAAGGTCGGTCTCCGATCGTGCAAACCGGCAGACTCTCCTCCTTGGTTATCGGCCAGTCAGAACCCGAATCTCCGCTACAATCGTGACGAAGCCGTACAGGTCACCTAAATTACCCGGCCGTCATCCGAAAACGCCGGAGGCGGGAGTTCTCCACGCGCCGCGAACGTCGGACTAGCCGCCACTCATGGCTGGGAACATCTGGCGAACCATGGTAATCGCGGCTGGGCCGACCAGCACGACAAAAATTCCGGGAAAGATAAAGATAACCAGCGGAAAGATCAGCTTGACCGCTGTCTTTGCGGCCTTTTCTTCGGCGATTTGCTGCCGGCGAGTGCGCATCGAATCGCTTTGGACCCGGAGCGCCTGAGCGATGCTCGACCCAAACTTATCAGCCTGGATCAGAATCGACGCCAGGGACCGCAGGTCATCGACGCCGCTTCTCTGGCCCAGTTCTTGCAGGACATCGGCCCGGCTGCGCCCCATTTGCATTTGGAGGTTGCAGAGCCCGAATTCCTCGGCAATCACGGGATACGACTTGACCATTTCCTCGGAAACTCGGCTCATCGCCTGGTCCAGGCCCAGGCCGGCTTCGACACAGACGACCATGAGATCCAGAGCGTCCGGCAAGCCGAGAAATAGCTGTTCTTTTCGCTTCCGGGCGATCAGCATCAGGATGATGTCAGGTAGATAGAAGAGCCCGCCTGCCAAAAGGACACACTTGATCAAACCGGATTGATTCAGCAAGGGCACGCCATTGAGTCTTGAATTGACGATCGCAAGGCCTCCGCCGAGGAACAGGCCGATTACCAGTCCGGCGAACTTGAATCCGAGAAAAACGGTTGGCGTCGTCTCATTGCGGAAACCGGCCTGGGTCAGGCGGCCCTTGAGCTTACCTGCCTCACCTGCGGTCTTCGGCTGTAGCGGCTTGGCAAATGCTGGTGAGATTCTTTTGACGGCGGCTGATACGTTCTTTATCGACAGCCGGGCCCCTTCCTCTTCCTTGCGCTGGCGGAGTTTCGGATCACGAAATTCGTCCAGCCGCTGTTCCGCGGTCGACTTGCTTCCACTAACCCAATCCATCAGAAGCCATGCGCCAATACCGAACAGAATGAACGCCGCCAACGGCAGCACGTAGATCATATCGATGGTGCCCAGGATCATTTCAAACATGGCTGCGTGCTTTCAGAAAA
>JAJSAJ010000651.1 GCA_024274855.1 Planctomycetota bacterium
CTTTTTTTTGGCATGTTTTTTGGCATGCCGTAGCAGACGCTCCATGAATGCACGCTGGATTCGTGGCGGTGCGGCGTGGCCCATCAGTGGTTCGTTGATAATCGACTTTGACCCGCGAAGGGAATTATAGGCGGCGTAACAGGACGCGGGTGGGCAGACCGAGTCGATCAGGCCAACGCTCATGATCGCTTCTGCTTTGCAACAGCTGGCGAAATTGACCGCATCGACGTAGCGGGATGCCTGCAGGATCGTGGGATCAGGTTTTCCATCAGGTCCCATTGGAACCAGCTTGGGCCAGCCATTAATGCGTCCGACCACGCGTCCACTGTGGTCGCAAATTGCCGGAACTCCGGCGGCAATCATCGTGACTCGGGGGTCCAGGCCACCGGCGACCAACGCCTGTCCACCGCCTTGACTGTGTCCAATCACGATCACCGTCTCACCGTCCCACTCGGGACGTGACGTCAGGTAATCAATGGCACGGACAAGTCGCAAGAACATACCCCTAAAATAGCTGGTGTTACGATTCGCCCGGCCTGCATAACGGTAATCTTTCAGCGTCGTCTTTGCCAAATCAGAGTAGTACGAAGCTGGCTTGCCGTTGGGTATTCCATGTGCATTGATGTCCATGGACAGCAGACCGGCTCGTGCCCCGGTGATGGCATTGGTCAACGTTGACGAGCGGACACCCGCTCCATGGACCCACAAAACGATTGGAAGACTTCGTGGTTTCTCGCCACGTCGGACAGCCAGATATCCCGAAACCGGTGCGCCGCCAAGGCAGCGGAGTTGCACATCGAAACAGTCCAACCCGGGATGGTCCTGTTTGACCGGTGTCAGCTTTGGTTCCATCGGCACCCGGGCCAGCTGCTTTTTTTGCTCGGTCCAAAACTGATCGAAGTCATCGGGAACCGGCATACTGGGCTTGATTGTCAATGGCGAGAATCCGACGCCAGCGGTGGCACTGAGTTTCTTTTTCTCTGGGGTTTCCCAGGTTACACGGCAGCGTAGAAACAGCGGCCGATCAGACGTGATCGGAATAGATGCCTTGCCCTGTTTCAGAGTCAATGTTCCTTTTGGAAATAATCGCCCCTCGAGCGGCCGATCCGTGATATAGTCATCGACCGTGTAGAAAACAGTCGCGTGGTCGACAGCTTGGCCATCCTGAGTGACGCGCACAAGGAACTTGGCTTTCGCGCCCGTGTCGTAGATCGCGGTTTCTCGATCAGCCGTTACCTGAAGCTGATATTCGGCCGCAGTCCCCAGCAATGACGCCGCGATCGTCGCCAGAAAGCAGGCGAGTCCCAGAAATCGAGCAGCCACCGTTTGCCGTTGTCTCGTCTGTCCACGCATGAAATATGTTTCCTTGATCAAATCGACGCAAGTCCGTTACTCAGCCGTGCCCCTTGCCGGTGCCACGACAACTCAACGGGGGAACATCTCTGGTAGCCGTTCACGCCGTTGGGGTCTGACGCAATTTTCGGCGGAGAAAGCGTTTCTTTACGCGAACACATTTTGTCGCCGAAAATGGGTCTGACCCCTTGGAAGCGAGCCGGCAGCCTACATTCCGTGAACGGTTACCATGTCTGAAAAACGCAGGCTACGTGGACCTATAGAGGCCGGATCACGATCTCTCGAACGATGATGCGCATCGGGCCGAATTGATCGCCCGGATGTACCTGAAAACCGACGCGACCGTGGTCGCTCAGACTGTCATGGACGTCGGCGACTTTTTTGCCGTTTAGGAAAATGACCTGTCGTGTTGCGGCAGCTCGAATAACCAGGGTGTTCCAGCCTTCTCGGTTGATGATTCGAGCATCTTTGTTTATGGCAATAAACATCTTTCCGGGACAGTACAGCGAGCCGGACAATGCGAACGGGTCTTTGTACTCGAGAATGTCGGCTTGATATGTCTTCTTTGGGCTCTGGTAGCGATACCAGACTCCGGAGTTGGCGGGCCAGACGATGCGATACGTGACTTTCAACTCGAAATCATCGAACGACGCTTCGGTCAGTAGATCGCCCGGTGTATTCCCGTCACCCTGCCGGCCGATCAGTTGGCCGTCGATGACCTCCCAGATCGCTTTGCCTTCTGGTTTCCATCCGGTGAGATCTTTGCCATTGAACAACGGCTTCCAGGAAGCGGATCCGTTCGCCGGCCGGCCGGCAGTCCATCGAATGCCACGAGCCACCAGGGTTCGGTAATTTGGGTTGTCGTACGCGAAATGGTCGTGCCCCAGTTGTAGATAGAATACACGACTGTTCCCATAGGTCTTCACCCAGGCGAGTTTCGGGTCGTTCTTGGGATGGTCGGTCGTCAGCAGAACTTGGACGTCCGGAGCGGTGAAGAAGTTCTGATAGGTTTCGTCATGAATGGAAAAGTCTTTCAGGCCGGCGGTGATCGGATGTGCTTGCGTGGCAATATGCACATTCAGATCCTCGCTGTGAGCATACTGGCTCGAGGGTACCTTCTTGCCGTGGACAACGTGTTCCTTTCGGAAGTATTTTCCACCGATGATCTTACAATACTCGGGCCATTCTTCGTGGGCTGCCAGCGTGTGGTGCAGCGCGACAACACCAATCCCCTTATCCAGTAGCCCGACGAAGGCCTTTTGTTGTTCTGGAGTCAGGCCTTCATTCCACATGTCATAGAAAACGACCGTATCGTACTTTTTCGTCAGTGCGGGCGTTAGCAACGCAGCCGCATCTGGGTATTTGGCCCAGTCCATCGCCACATCCGGGATCGATTTAAAGATAGCGAAGAACGGATCCGCCTCGAAGCCGTGTCCTCCGGTAATCACCAGAACGCGGATCTTGCCCTCGTTCAGGGCCTCTTTAGCATCGATGGAGCCGGCCAGCAGCAGGATGGCAAGCAGTCCGAAAAACGTCTTTACAGATCGGCGATACATCGAGCAATCTCCTTCGGAAAGTCGGCACATTGCCATTACGTGGCAGGGCGGTCAATAAATGGGGCGTGCGTCCGCGTGCAGTTTGTTTTGGCCCATCGCTGAAAACGGACTCAAGGAAATCTAGTTTCCGCTCAACGCCAAACTGACAAGGACTCTCATTATGTTACGATAATTACATTGCACGTTGCAGCACCCCTTGGGGTAAATTGTCGAGATCGATGTAGATTGACAATCAGTGTCCCGGTTGACTGGATTGCGTGTGTGCCGAGGTTCGCGAGTCCAGATTGGTGGGGGAAACCGCTCGGAGTGGCCGGGCCGCCAACGACGTTCGAGCTACCATGATGGCCTGAATGGCTTGCTCATGCCGGTCGCCCGACTGTGTAAAGCATTGAACGATCGTTGAGATTTTTCGGTCAGCGTGGAAGATGGGGGCAGATTCAGATCCACCGGAAGGGGCGAGCCGTTCCGTTGCGAGCGGCCTAATACTCAGAGACTTTTTTCTTGGAAAGGTGTTTGCTTTGAAGCGATCACGAACGGCGTGCTGTTTTGCACACGCATTGACCACAAGGTTTCGCCCGTCACGTTGGCTTAACCGACAACCGGTGCCTTGGACGGCCAGAATTCTGGTGGGTACGGCAATTGTTGCAGGATTCGTTGGCTCTGTCCTAGCCGGCGGAGGACCGGAAAATGTTGCGGTTGTCGTTAATGCAAATAGCTGGGCATCATTGGCCGTTGCCAATGCTTATGTCCAGATGCGCCAAATTCCACCGAATAATGTCATCTATTTGGAGAACCTGCCCGATTTCGAGCGGATCGATGTTGCGACATTCCGTGATCGCATTCTGCAGCCGGTGCTCGATGTGATTAAGGCCCGCAACCTTGAATCGCAAATCGACGTGATTGCATATTCCAGCGATTTGCCCACGGCCATTGTCGTTCGGGGCGACTTGGGTGCACTGAAACTGCCGAAGATCTTTACCCCGGTTGCTTCGATCAACGGACTTACGTATCTCCACGAGCTTGTGTTGGCCAAAGACCCGCGGTACTTGCAGCTGAATACGAATCGTTATTTTCGGCGCCCGGTCCGCGAGACGCGCATGCAGCCCGTTCAGCAGGAAGACCAGAAGATATACGCCGCTGCTGCATCGTTGATGAGCGAGAAAAAATGGGAGCAAGCTGCCGCGGCGCTCAAGCCGCTGGCCGATCGTTACCTCAACAGTCCTCAGCTCCAATACAACTATTCTTGTTGCCTGGCACAGGCCGGCCAATCGAAGGAAGCAGTCAAGGCCCTTCTGGTTGCGGTCAATGCAGGTTGGATCAACGTCAAGCATGCACAGCAGGACCCGGATCTGGCATCGTTGAGAGAACGGGCCGACTTCAAGGCGACCGTTCAGAAAATGGCCGCTAACGCGAAGCGGCCGTTCGATGTACAGGCAACATCGGCGTTCCGCTCGCAATACTATTGGAATCCCGCGGGAAACCGTGTCGCCGCCGAGGGTAGTCGATATCTGTTGTCGATCGTGCTCGCGGTGACCAGTGGCCGCGGAAATTCCGTTCAGCAGGCTATCGACTCTCTGCGCAGGTCCGTCCGAGCCGACAATACGCGGCCCGACGGGACCATCTATTTCATGGAGAACTCGAATGTTCGTTCGACGACTCGCCAGAATGCGTTCCCGGCAGCTGTTAAAGCACTCCAGGACGTAAATGTCCATGGCGAGATTGTAAAAGGGACCATTCCGAAAGGAAAAGATGACGTGATGGGCGCGATGATTGGGGCCGCCTCGTTTAAATGGGCGACCTCGGGAAGTAACATCTTGCCAGGCGCAATCTGCGAACACTTGACCAGCCTGGGCGGCGTAATGCGGCAGGATGGCGGCCAGACACCGTTGACCGAGTTTATCCGGTACGGGGCAGCCGGATCGAGCGGAACCGTAACAGAACCCTACGCCATTCAGGCCAAGTTCCCGTTCGCGTTCATGCACGTGCATTACGCGCGTGGCTGTTCGTTGGTCGAGTCGTTCTATCAATCTGTATTCGGTCCCTATCAACTACTGGTCGTTGGCGAC
>JAJSAJ010000652.1 GCA_024274855.1 Planctomycetota bacterium
GCCTCAACCGCCAATACTCGGAAAAAAGGGCAGGAATATGGTTGGCAAGAAAATGAGAGTTCTTTACTCACATGTTCTTTGAACGTACAATGGCGTTCTCTAGATTCCTAGATTCGCAGGTTGCGGCGAGAATTGTACATTTGGGATTCACCTCCTTTCGTGCACTCGTTGGCGCATCGCCTACATGTAATCATGAATATCGGTGCCGGACAAATCTCGAAGACGGGAAGCTCGACCTCGGTCAGTCTTCTCCGCCGATTAAAGGCTCGCGATCAACAAGCGTGGGTCCGTTTGACACGAATCTACGGTCCGCTGGTCTACCGCTGGTGCCGGCGCAGCGGTGTCCGTGCCGGTGAGATAGCCGATATTGCACAAGACGTCTTTCAAGCCGTCGCGACCGGCATCGATGGCTTTCGACGTGAGCGGCCGGATGATTCGTTTCGAGGCTGGTTATGGGCCATCACGAAAAACAAAGTGAACGATCAGTTTCGTCGTGTGGCGCGCCGTCCCGAAGCCGTTGGTGGGACCGACGCTCAATTGCACATGGGCCAGGTTCCCTTTGAACCGGAGGCCGCCGAGGAATCCGCGACCAGCCACGATGATACCACGGTCGTGCTCCACCGCGCGCTGGAACTGATTCGAGGCGAGTTTCAGGAGCAGAACTGGCAAGCGTTCTGGCGGACGAGCATCGAGCAGCAATCATCGACCGACGTAGCCCGCGATCTGAGCATGACGGCCAATGCCGTTCGCCAAGCGAAATACCGTGTCCTGCGAAGATTGCGACGCGAGCTGGAAGACCTCGAGTAGGGTGTGTGAAACGCATCGCAACATCTTGTACTGTTGATTTAGTCCCCTCCGCTCCGTGCCGGTGGTGAGCAAGCATTCGGTCGACTAAATCAACAGCTTCGTTGCCGAGGCGGAATGTGTCAACGGACCATGTTGCCGTGCGTAAATGCAACAGGACGAAATAATCCACATTCAGGCGTAACGCGCCTGCGATGTTCTTGGTAGGAAGCTGCAACGTTTTCGAATGGCGTGTTTCACACGCCCTACATTGGTGCTTTTCACGCACCCTACACCAGAAGTTCCCGTAGGGTGTGTGGAACACAGCACGACCTGGAGTAATGCCGTGAATTCATCCGATTGCCCTAGCCGCCAGGGACTTCGCGCGTACAATATCGGCCGGTTACCGGAAGACGCTGCAGCAAAGCTAATCGAGCATCTGGAAACGTGTCCCGTGTGCGAAGAGACGATCGCCGACCTTGGCGGATCAAGCGATACGCTGATCGCCGCGCTGGGGCGTCCGTTGGCAGCGGACCCGGTGTTCGAGGAAGCCGAACTGGCCCCCATGCTCTCGCTGATCCAATCGATCGGCTTGGATCCGTCGTTCGGCGGCGATCGAGGCGAGCCTGCGGGGGGCGAGGAGTCGGCAGAGTTGGGCCGAATCGGCGTGTACCAACTGTTGGAGAAACTGGGGCAGGGAGGCATGGGCGCGGTCTACAAGGCTTTGCACACCAAACTGGACAAAATCGTTGCCCTGAAGGTATTGCCAACCGACAGAATGCAGGACCAGCGGGCCGTCGCTCGTTTCGAGCGCGAGATGAAGGCGGTTGGCCGGTTGGAACATCCGAATATTGTGCGGGCCAGCGACGCGGGCGAACACAACGGCGTGCACTTTCTAGTCATGGAGTACGTTTCCGGCTGTGATCTGTCCGCCCTGGTGCGACAGCGCGGGCCGCTTCCGGTAGCCGATGCGTGCGAGCTGATCCGCCAGGCGGCGACGGGTCTTCAATATGCCCACGACTTGGGGTTGGTCCACCGGGATATCAAGCCGTCGAACTTGATGCTCAGTTCAGGCATCAGGTGTCAGGTGTCAGGTGTCAGGTGTCAGGTGTCAGCAAGACGACCGCCGGGCCTCCGACATCTCCCACATCCGTTGGAGGGGCGGGTTGGCGTGTGGGGCAAAACCCCAAGGGGGCGATAGGGGGTCAGACCTTGTTCTTTGTTTCCAGAGAGAAGCAAAGAGGCCAACGAGGCGTGGAACACGTATCATGGCCCGAGCACGGTGAATTGATTACACGATCTATCACGTCTTCAGAGAACGGTTTCGGGCGCGTGGCGACGGTCGAGCAGTCCGATGGAGATGGCCGATCCGGCCATCGC